>JARGGA010000629.1 GCA_029210805.1 Candidatus Thorarchaeota archaeon | reverse complement strand
ATGTGTATATGTGCATCCGCAATCTGATTGCTCATACGAAAGTACCTCATCATTGACTCATAGCTACTACCGAGTTCACCGTCAAATCTGGTTTAATCTTTGTGTTATATCGACCTGCTATCGAATCATTCCAATAGAGAATGAGGGCTTGATTCAATCTCTAGATGATCATTTGCACTCTGTTACAATGATTCCTCATTAATACCTCTAGTTTGATTTACTTCTTCGTCGCAATTTGTATTGAATAAAATCAATAATAATTGTAGGCGATAGAATCAGTGTTGTAATCAGGATTCCAAATGTAATGAAGTCCGGTGCGAGGGCTTCTTCAATTGTGAAGAAAGGCGGGCTCGTGTACGTAGACCACAAATCGGCATAATACTTGAATATACTCACATTTGTGTTCTCGTAGAGATACTGTGCTTCATGGATATGAATTCTATGATACCCTCGATCTGCAAACTTGACAGGGTAGTCAAGATGATACAGTGTCCAATTGTAGGGGGAATCATAACGCGGCAAATATACTGCTGCTGTAATCACTCCCTTGTTGACTATGTTCTTTATCTTTGTATCATTCAGTATCTTCGAAGCTTCATTGAGATGACGTAGGCAAATCAGAAATCCGTTTAGAACTAGATATGGTTCATAGTTCATGTCTATTTGGGGCCTGACAACATATTCTGGATACCATGATAGTCCATTATCTACGGTATACACGTTGCCGCCAAGATACATTGGTACTGTGAATGAATTCGTAATGGCATCAATTGCACTGAGGTATGTAGTGTTTCCATACTCTTGATAGGCTAATGCAAGCAGTTGAATTCCTTTAGCATCTGCCATAGATTGATGCCATCCTTTAGGTAGATCCCATATTGCGAAATCAAATATCCAATGGCCAATTTTAATTGTGCCATTTTGTGTGGGAATGTAGAAATATTGTAGGTTTTCAATTAGCCATTCCACTGTATTATTGAAGTATTCACCTGCTGTTTCATTGCCATCTTTCATTTGACTATAATATTCAATGCCTGAATTTGCTACCATTCTGGCTGTGGTTTGCGGTCCAACATATACATTTGCTTGAACTCCGTATTCTCCTACAGGAATTCCATCTTCTCCAATTCGTTCATACCATTCATCATGTCGAACAAGCAACTGACTGTAGATTTGTGTTCTATTAACAAAAACAAATGGAAATGCAACCATCAGAACCACAAAATAAATCAGCAATCTTTTGAGAATCCAACGCCTTCTTGTTGCAATCTTATTGTATGTCCGTTTTAGAATCTCAGATACAGTCACTCAAAAACACCGCCGCCTCGACCTTGGACTGCAATATAAGAATTGCTGAATATGGTATCGATTCTAGATAACATGATGTTGTCATTTTACACAAAACCGTTATATCCAGAATACAAAGTACTCGATTCTACACACATAACTCATGAATTAGGTAACTACGTGCCTTTTTTGGAATTCTGTGCTGGAGTCTGAGTGAATGAAAACACTGTTGATAGGTAGCGAACCCACACGTATGACCCGATTACGTCGTACGTTTGACAGCTTTCAGAAACTCGGAATTGAAGTTGAGGTTTTCTCTCCTTATACTGTACCTCGAGGAAAACCTAGGATCCTTACAGGTATTGTTCGTTATCTTCTCATAATGATTCAGCTCCTCTTCAAGAGAGCTGATA
>JARGGA010000072.1 GCA_029210805.1 Candidatus Thorarchaeota archaeon | reverse complement strand
GGAGATGTCCTATTTCTGTCTTCCAGGGGATTAGTTATTGTTGTCCAAGTAACGCCACCGTTCGCGGTGATGGCAAATTCATAATGCCCACCCACAAATCCGAATGTTGAATTATAGAAACAAATGTGTCTCATTGATGCAGAATTAGTGATATTCCAGGAACGACCAAAATTGACAGAATGATGAAGACCTGAATCAGAAACGACCCATAGTTCAGATTCATTTACAATTGAGATAGACCAATAAATACGATCGATATCATCTTGAGGTTCCCAAGTTTTTCCAGAATCCTCTGTATGAAGAAGTACTCCGTGTCCGGCCAACCATCCGTGAGTGTCATTGGCGAACTCAATGTCCCTAAACCATGTGGCTTCATAGCCAGGAATGACCTGAGCATCCCATTGTGCAAAGGGAGGGTCTGCTGCAGTAATAGCAGTGGTAACCGCAAAATAGGGAATCGCAAAAGAGAATCCACCTCCAATCAATAGAAAAATCACAAACAGAGTACAAGGTATTTCTTTTTCTTGGAAATTTTCAACAGTGGAACTGAAGGAAATGTCACTCACATAAATATCTCCCAACACGATAGAGGGATTATTCTCTTGAAAGCACTTCAACTTTAAGTTTCAAAAACTGCGCGTCTAAATTGGAAAAATGTACAATGGTTCGGAAGATGTTACCGTCTCCAATGTTGCGCTAATAGAATATAGGGTTCCGAACTCTTAAATATGTTGGAAATTGAATTGAAATAGGATTTGGTTTAGATTACTTTGTGGGGAAAATTTGCTTTGAAACGTGTAGGTAGAGAAAAAGCACTAATCGTTTCCATTGTTATTGTAATGATTATAAGTTCAATAGCAACAATGTTTTTTTTTCAAGTTAGAACATTAAATAATGAAAAGGAGTTTGTTATTGGTTCCGATTCTAGTTCTACAATCGGCATTACCGATGGAACGATCAGTGGAAAATTTGAGGTCATGCAGGAAGAAACTCTGAATTCAAGTTGGATGCAGTGCGTTATTATTATTGAATTCGTATCAAGTCATTATTATCACAATCTCTCCTTTTCTCTTGAAACGGAATATGTTTTGGGAAGTGGAAGATACTCTGTTAATGAAACTAAAAAAATGACACTTAATACATCAATGTATACAAATCAATGGGAATCTAGAAGGTATTCTCCTGAAGGTGCACTTGTTACAGGTCATGAGTTTGCAAATTCCAGTATCCTATATTCATCACCTCAAGATGAACGACAAACTCTTGAAATCCACTGGGAGTATAACCTGACCTCAACATTGACACCTCGCGATGAATTTGAGTGTATAATGAGTGTCTGTATTAATGATTTCACATATTCAGCAGGGATAGGCACTATAGAATCACTGATTGTTGTTTTTCTTGTGAACGTAGTTGGACTACTTGTCATATTCGAGATTTATCCTCGCAGAACCCGAAACAGTACGTAACTTTCTAACTTCTTCTGATAAGATTAACTCCGCAGACCATGGAGGCCACGGCATCTGTTGGAGAATCTCCATTGATGATGACTCCAGTGATGTGGCTATGTCATCTCTCAACGGGCAAGCCCTTTCAGATGTGGATGTTGCAAGCCTCCTCTCAGGAAAAGAACTCTTCTGGGGTGACAAACGTTATTCTCTTGAAGTCTCATTTGAACCTGATGTAAATACTCGTGGAGGGATGGTCTTCAGAGAGAGCAAGTACATCGTCCGACAACTCGGATTGAAATTCGTAGAACCAAGCTCGTATCTCCATATGGATTCGGAGAAACTCATTTGGAGATTGATAGGGACTTTGGAGCGTTTCACTTCCAATTGCGTTCTAGCGTGACGGGTCAACCTGTTGATAAAGGGACATTCATCATTCCTAATCACAGGTGGACTATCATTGGAGTTCTTGAAGAACTGCTGGAAAATATCGAGAGTTGTGTTTCCGAATACTTCGGGACTGGAGCCACGTCTAAGGAAAGGATTGAGAATTACAAACAATTGATTGAAGAAATCCGTTCAGTGCTCAGCTCTCTAAAGAAGAAAGTGTAATCATTCAGGGAGTCTACTACATTTGAATGACTATGCAAAATAGAGAGGGTGCTCAGCAATGCTTAGGCGGAAAGTTTCTACTCAGACTGACATTAATAGGCAGAATGTCATGATAATGAAAGGACCTATGAGTAAACGATAAAATGCTCCTTTTGGAAATTGTACTATGAAGTGAGCTGCTTTTTGTTCAGACCATACCCCTATTCGGTACATAGCATTCGATAGTATTTCAGCTCGTTCGATGTGAAATACTGACATTCTTTGTGCGATAAGGATGTATACAAGCTGCAAAACTGAAGAGGCCAATAAACCAAAAGGCAGCAAAAGGTATCCGAGGAATATTAGTGAAATAATCAGGTTCGGTATTGTAAAAACCATAATAGTGATATCAATTAGCATTGAGTGACGCGTAAACCAATTCGGTGATCTGTGGACAAGAAGGGTCCAATATGCCCTCCCGATATTATATCTGCAAATATCGAGATCAGTACACTTTGCTACTTCAAGTATTTCTCCATTGTTTCTAATTCGTGATCCTTGTCCCTTTCCGAAAGCTACTACTTTGGGAGGTTGAATTTGTAGTGTAGAGCAAACAGATTTTGCTTCAATTCTGATTTGGTCAATGGATATCAAATTCACATCCGTTGCATCATTTACCAAACAGTTCTCACCTCACTCTCCGTTCTTAGTAATAGATACAATCCAGCAGCAATACAACCTATTGCTACAGCCTGTGCAACCATGCCATAATCATCTTTGACTTTGCTTTGATCATCTTTGGTTATTAACGAAAGAATAACACGAGCAATTCCAGCTGTAAATATAACCGAGAGTAATGTTTCGGCTGCAAATCCTAAGCTTCCTCCACCAAGGAATTCGCCTATCAATGTTGCACCTAATGTAAGAATCACATTAGCAATTAATAATGCCAAAAGCGTTCCTGAGGATTGATCTGCTTTGTAGAACCCTGCTATAGCAATTGCTCCCCCTATTACACCAAATATTGCAGCTAAAGCGTAACCAAAATAGAACTGCGAGGTGCCAAATTGCGCTATAGGAGTTGATAGTACTCCGTGACCATATGTGGGGTAAATGAAATAATCTAAGATGAAAAGAACAGCAAAAGTTGGTGCTACAGTACACACTGCACCCTTAATCGCATTCAATATGGAGTTTGTTGTTGGATCGACTGAGAAGAATCGTCGATCAAGGTAGATCTCAAGAATAACTGTTACAAGAACGGCAGCTACTATAAGAAGGATACCAGACATTATTGTTGAGAAATTATTCAAATTCAGAATGACCATGCTTTCATCTGATGTTCCATCCTTATTTTCAACAACGACTCTAACTGTATGAGGACCATTTGAAAACTGCGGAAATAGAAGCAGTTCAATAATGTCGCTTTGCCAATTATATTCGTAGTTATTTCCACCAATGATTGATTCTTCTTCCGCAACCCCTCCATCTAGATACCAAGTCACTTTGGAAACGCTTTCTGGATTTGTAACTTGGCACTTTACGTCAATAATACCACCCACCAGACTACCATTATTGTGAGACGTGATCTCAACCTCATTTGGTTGAGATGATGGTAATGAATCATCAGCTGGGATATATGGAGCGACAAATGGACTAAATGTAGTACTTGGTTGTTTCAAAACTGGAGTTGAGTGTGTATTTTGAAGAGCTCCTAATCCAACCTCTGCAGCATCAGCCAAAGAATTGTCATAAAAATCCGCAGATTGTCCTTCACTACCACCCTGCATGAAGAGTATTCTATCACCTGATTGAATAAGCTCGACTTGAAAATCGCTCTTGATGACGATAACAGGTATTGGAACAATCAGAGCTCCAATTTGAACATCATGAATTTCAACCCATGGGTAGGAATAACGATAGAATCGCATTGATCCTTCATCTACAGGTAGTGTAACGTCGATGAAACTGAGTAAACCATATGTTAATCCTTGAAGAACGCAATTTGCTACAACACATAGTAGAAGTGGAAGCAACCAGAGAGGTGCAGGACCACCCTCAGTAGCTGCTGTACCAGATTCGACAGTAACAGTATCAGGTTGATTTGAAGTAGTTTCATCATCGAACCAATGTTCTCCATAAAAGGTGCCTGAAATGCTATAATCCCCTTCCGAGTTCGGAGTCCATTTGTGAATAACTCGTCCTGCAGAATCTGTTTTTACAAAGATTGATTGAATAATGCCATCCGGATTTACTATATCAAGTGTTAGATGTTTTTCTCCAAGAGGGATACTATCTTCATCCATTAAGGTTAGTTGAATTTGAGTGTCGACACCTGTTTTGGGATAAGCTGGATTGTCAATATCGATTTGAGTTTTAACAAAGGCATCCAGTAGCTCGATTGTTGATGCAGATTCATAGACACGTGAAGTACGTGACTGAATTGTAACTTTGTGCGTTCCAGCCTTTAGATAAGAAGGCATAGTGATACTGTATGTTATTGATTTGCTATTCATGGATATTTCTTCAATAAGATTTCCATCAACATAAATATCAACTTCAATTGTGTCATATATAGATAGATCTTCAAAAATGAGGTCGTTAGCAGTGATGTAAAGTTCAATATCATCCCCTCGATGAACATATGTATCACTCAATTCAACTTGAAGTGAAACCATTCTCCTCGAAATTTGTAGTTCAAGTGAAGACTCTATAGAATCAAAGAAATCTGTGCCATCAAAACGGGCAAAAATTGCTAATCCTCCAGCAATATTGGGAGTATACTCGTGTTCAGTCCATTGGCCTGCCGAGTCAGTAACGCATGACATCCAAACGTCATCATTGACTCTTTTATATGCTTGATAACCAATCAATGGATTCCGATCCTGATCGAGAAGCTGGAAATCAAAATTCATGGGTAAATCAACAAACGAAGAATCGAGTTGTGTCCCGTCAACTATCGGATAAATTGGATTGATCACAATCTCTGTTGTCAATTTGATTCTAAAATCAAATTCAGTATTTCCTTGAAAGATTGTCCCTCCAAGAACTTCAATTAGAAATGTATAGTCACCTGCAAGAAAGTGTTCACTCCAGACAGGAATTGTCCATGAACCTTCCAAAATACCATTTGCCTTTGTAACTAGTTCGTATTCGCCAATATTGAAAGAAGGCTGTTCCTTTAATGTCATTTTGAAGGTAATACCGGAATCCGCTGGTTTGGGATTTTCACCTTCTACCTGGGTTGAAGCGATTCCACTGAAATCTATTCGGTCTCCTCTGTATCCGGTTGTCTTACTCAATACTAGTGATATTGCCAGTTCAATTTTCTCTGCTTCGAATGAGCCAGACGCAACAATGTTATTGTGCCCCTCATCACCCAAGAATTCTGCTGTAATTTGGTATTCCCCAAGATAGGATGGGACATAAACATAAGTTACTGATCCTGTTTTATCAGTTCGAATAGTGACAATCGTCGATTCACCTGATTCAGGACCAATAGTCAGATGTATAGTCCTTCCTGGCAAAGGAGTACTGGATATATCGTAAAGTGTCATGTTCAATTGAATTGGCAAAGTAATATGGGCAGTTTCAGGTATGGAGAGCATAATCACAGATGGCGATTTCTGAATTGCGGCTCCAATTGATATACATTCAGAACTAGAATGATATTGGTCCCCAGGAAAAATGGCTTTTATTTCATAGTCACCTTCTGGGTAATTCAAAGACAAGTCAAGATTAGCCCACCCAAGGCTGTTGGTCATTGCAGAGCCAATAGGTTCCCAAGTATCACCAATCTTAATGTAAAAGAGAAGAGTTTTGTCAGATATAGGATGATGTTGATCATCTTCGAGATGGGAAGATAGCGTCAATGTTTCCCCGAAATAACCATTTACTGGAATGATAGTGATATCAGTGTCCTGAGTGTGGACATGGAGCGTGCCTTGCAAAGCAGTTTGTTGGGTAGTTTCATCGCCAATGATTTGAAGACGTACTGCATATGTTCCAGGACTAACATTGACAACATATTCAGTGGACGCATATCCACTAAGATCAGTAAATATATCCGCAAATGTACTCCAACTCTCATCGAGTGGATTATATATTTCATAGATGACAGGCCAGCTTACTAATGGGAGTCCTCTATCGTCGGTAATAGGCACTGAGATTGAAACTGAACGCCCACTTATGGCATTAATATCAAGTTCAGAACCAAACAGGCATGTTTGAGGATGTACATCGAGTCCATTTGGATATATAAGAACGTATGATGAATGTGTATCATCACCTTCGAATGTAGCTATGAGGTCATATACACCTTCTGAGATAAAGGGAGAATACGAAAATCGGACAAGACCATCGCTATTGGTTGAATTCTGTCCAACCCAGTATCGATTAGAACCCACCTGGATACTATATTTGACTACCTTGTTGGCTAGAGGTGTGCCGAAACAATCCGATAATGAAGCATAGGCAGTAAACTCATGACCATACTGGGTTGTATAGTGTGTTTTCTGATCCTCAGCGAAATTCAAAACCGTCTTGATTCCCTTGACTTCTATTACCTTGGCTGAAGTTGAGAGGTCATGATTAGAATCACCATAATATGTAGCATTGATGATATAACTCCCCTTTGAAAGCGTTGTATCCCAATTGATAGTAGCAATACCTCTTTGATCAGTTATAGCTGTGCCGATTTCTTGCCATTCCATTGTTTCTGCAGGCCTAGCATAGAAATTCATCTCAGCTCCAGCTATAGTCATATTCTCATGCATACGCGTTAGTTTTGCAATAAGAGGTATTTCCACAGTAGAGGATTCAAGCTCCAATATTCCATCCATCAAAATCAAATCTGAGTAAGTAGCAGTCCTTGAAACTAGCATAACAATATAGTAGGTGTCACCATAGACAATACCACCTCTTACGTTATACACAAAGACATTCACAATATATCGTTCGCCGGGCGTGTATTTCTCAGGTGAGATTTGGAATGTCACAGTAACTGGACCGTCCGTTTGACCAGCAGCTGTATCTATTGGATTACGGTGTTCATCTAGAACAGTTACAACATACATACCTTGTGCTGCAAAACCAACATCAAGTGATTTCCGTAACGCAACTACAATATAGGTTGCATTCGGCGTCGTTGTCGCAACTGCTCCTAGAGGTAGAGTGGGTTCTTCGGAAATAAAGAATGAAGAAGTGCCTTGATTATAAGTATCATAAGATCTTGCTGCTGGCTTTATTGCAGATTGAGCTTCTTGCATGGTTTCACCTGAAGCAGTTACACCGCTTGGATTTGTCCAAATATCTGCTACAAGTGTATCATCAAATGGATGCGTCATTGATTCTATGCCTAACACAATATAGAGGGTTGATGTCATACAGAAGAAAAGAAGAGCCAGAGCTAAAATTCTCAAAAGATTTGGATTTAGTTTACCAATCATCTGCATTGGCAGTGCAATCATACAGATTACAAATGTTAGAACCATGATCCCTGAGATATCATCAACTTGTCTTGTAGATACGACTGATGAATCTATAGAAGCAGGATTGTACCCTTGATCTTCTTCAACAATAGGCCATATCTTTCGAGGATAATTGTCGTATCTGAGCAAACTCGTACTTATTAGTGAATTACCTTCGACAAAGATATTACTTACCTCATAACTTTGGGCGGTGACTTCAGGAGTAGTCCAGAGAATTTCTGCAAGTCCGTAAGCATTTGTAGTTCCAGTACCAATAATGAACATCCTTCCTTGAGAGTCTAGGAAATAGAATGTTACTTGGTATCCATTCAGCGGCTTATTAGAAAGTGAATCAAATGCATAAGCTCTCAATAGGAGATTAGTTCCTGATTCTAGACTGTATGCTATCTGTTCAAATGAAATCTCTACATCTCTTGATATCACTAGTACTCCGGTGGACTCGAAACTCCTTGTTAGTGACATTTGATAGATGATGCGCTGTCTCCATCTATGATGACAAGTATGATGATGATTGTAATGATTATAATTATTTGATCTTGTTCCACCTAGATATTGTGCTTTGATAATATGGTAACCTGTTACTTCTGGCGTCCATAGAATTGTATTGTTCTGCTCTAAATCAATCTGATAGTTGCGTACAGACCCATCAGGTCCAATTATTGTTACATTGACAAGACCTGAGTATAGGATGTTTCCAAATTCATCAGTTACATTGACAATGAGATTTTGTGGGACACCAGCTAGATTTGTGAACTGATTATTTTCGATGATAATGTTGATGTTTGTTTCAATAAGACAGCAAGAGAGTTTCTTAGTTGTCATGTCTGGGCTATAGCTGAGAGTACCGGAGTATTCTGCAATTGCGATTGATCTTGCTGCAAATAGAATTCGATCAGATACTCGACCGGGCGTGAACCAAGTAAATGTATCATTGTGACCTATTATTACTGAGAATACAAATTTATGATAACGTGGATTGCCCGATTGAAGACCATCACAACAGTCAACATATGCATGGTCATCAAAATTGATTTGCCAGAAATCTGTGTAGTTGTCTGTGAGAGTAAGAGTTACTAACTCTCCTATTAGTTCATTTCCAAATTCATCTACTAAATCTATATCGAATGTATAACTGAAATTGAAACAGCCATGAATGTCATTAGAAACATAGACACTTAGATATGTTTCAAGAGGTCTGACTATCAATTCTGCGAAGTTGCTCAATGATGCTTCATACATCAATTGACGTTTTGTATAAGCAAAAACATAGTAACTCCCAATTGGGAGATTGATTTCCCATTGGAAAACGGCGTAGTTGTTAGAGTTAGATACTGAACTTCCAACATCTACTTTGGTTCCGTCAATATAGTGTGCAAAATAGACAGTGACGTTTTCGAGAAGTGTCGCTTCATCAGTTGCGTTGACATCTACAAGATTTGCGGTCAATGTAACAACATCATTGAGATATGTTGTATCGCATGTTTCAAGTGTTAAATCAAGTAGCCGCCAAGACACAACAAATAGATCCTCAGCCACACCGGATTCTTGATAGATTTCATCACCATCAAACCATACTCTTATCTCATAAGCACCATAATCTGATGCAGTCCATGTGAAACTATCATTTACACCAATAGTTACTTTCGAAACGAAAAGGAAATTGGTCATTCCAGCAATTCCTTGGATTTCAAAGGATACTTGCTTTCCATAGAGACGATAACCAAAAATGTCACAGAGACCTATGTCAATCTCTACATCTCTTTCTGAACCACTCCACATTGCTTCAACATCCGAGATTGTTAGAATGCGTTCAAACTCAGTAATCCATACATTGCTTATTCCTGTGGCATGTAACTCTGTTTGTAATGTGATGCAGAAAACGGTTAGAAACTGCTCTGGTATTACATCAACTGCCCAGAATACTTCTGCAACACCGTTGGAATTAGTTACGGATGTTCCTATACTATGGAATAATCCCCATGCCAAGTATTCAGAAACAAGTGACTCATTGAAATAGCCAGTTCCGTTATAGACAGGTAACATGATTGTACTATTTTCTGCCACATAACAAAATAGTACTGTGGCTCCGCCTATTGGATTGTTGGAAACCGCATCGACAACATTAGCTATCATCGAATATTCTACTGATGAAGGATCAATAGAAGGGTAAACAATGGATGGAATCTCGTTGAGTGTGAGTATTGTGGGTCTTCTATCAACATGAATAAGCAATCCATTGGCACTTGATTCGTATACAGAGTCACCAAGAAATACGACTTCTATATCCATATATCCAGTGATTTCGGGTGTAAATGAAATGGTGTCATTTAAACCGATTACAACGATGGAATCTGAAGTAATGTTTAACCATGTGATACTCACCAAAATACTGACGCCGTCTAGCGTATTTGATTCCAAATCGGTCAAGCTAATCGAAATTAGAAGATTTTCACCTGCTTTTATTGAACCTATTTCTGGACTAGTGATAATATCAATGAAAGTCAAAAGACCTCTGACAGATATTGATTGTGTAGCAATACATTCACTATGGGACAAGTTACCCGGATAATGTAGAGTAATGATGTAATCGCCCCAAGCTAGCAGCTGAATATCCAAAGTATCATCAGGACTACTTGTGAAACTATAGGTCTGCATATGACCGTATGCGTCTTCTATCGTTAGGTCTATACTTTCATTCAATGCAGTTCCAAATTGATTGTATAATGATGCATTTACGGAAATCCATTGACCAGCATCAATACTTTCTGGCGATGCCAGAGGATAAGTGAAGTATGTGTATATGTTGTTTATCGATGAGAGTATAGAGTCCGATGAGCCTTCATATGTATTCGTAGAAGCAAACTCGGCTACAAAGGTGAGTTCCTTTCTGCCAATATTCAACCATTCCAATTCACTGGGGTCCCATGTGAACTGGGCTATACCAAATCCATCACTTGTGGACTCACCGAGTGGAACAAATATACCATCAACAATGTAGCCAAAGAGGATGCTAGCATATGCAATTGGAAAATCAGAAGCCCATGCATCTGTAATTGTTGCTGTAAGAACAATTGAGGACCCTGCAACAATCTCATCTGGAGAAGTTATGTCGAATTCGACTGGTCTTAGGTCTTCTAATACAACATCAATACTCTTGGATGGAAGATCAAGATAGTAACCATATGGAAGATAATCGAAAGTTAATGCATAGGTGCCGGAATTCGTCAAATCATATGTAAAGAGTGCATGGATTCCATCAGTATGTTCAGTCTGAAATATTGTTGTAGCGACATCAAGACCTTCTCCCGTCAGATACACATTGATTGCCTGACCAATCATTGCACTTTCAGACCCAAGACTGTTTGAAAGGGCTATGTATACTGTGAGTTGTCTTTGATCATAGATTGTTGGACTGTAGTGAACGATAATACCATCATTAGGTGTGAAAGTCCAAGCAACTTTTTCATAAAGCATGAAACTATCGAATTCACCAGAAACCATTGTTGTTTTATCATAAAGTGCTTGAACCAGATTGATAATTTCCACTTGAAGTGTGAATGGACCGTTTGAAAGTCCGGATGTTTCATCAATGCGAAAGCTGAATGTTGCAATACCTGACGCACTAATATAGCTTGTAGAGAGGAGGACCATTGACTCACTTTGAATAGCATAGAGAGCTACATCGTAAGGTAAGCCTATTGGTATCTGTCCAGATAAATCTGATAAACTGAAGGAGATTTGGTGATCCTCACCAAAGACTACGGAATAATCAGTACCAGATGCTAAACTCCACGAAACTGGCATCAAATTGGCGTGAATTACAATTGATTTGGTAGAAAGATCAATACCTACATATGATTCGAATTGTATGCTGTAGGTGCCTACATGAAACGAGTCATGTGTGTAGAAACTGGTTGTACCGTCTTGGTCATTTGCATATACAGCATCAATTACATCCCAGCATTCCAAGTACTTTGGAGAAATTAGCATACTGAAAGTAGTATCATACCCAATTTCCGGAAAAGTAGCAGCAATTGTTAGTTGTGAGTCACCAATTGTAGTTCTGCAATATGTTATGTAGTTGCCATAATGATCAACCACTGGAATGAATGGTTTAACAAGTTCATTGTTTTCAATAATTAGAAACGTATAGATTTTCTTGGTATACCCAACTTTGTCTGTGATTGTGAAATGAAACACATGGTAACCATCATCCAGTTCCGAGGTGTCTAGTTCATACGTCCAACCATTTGCACCAATTGTGAGACTATCAATGTATTCGCCGTCGATGTATATTGCGGATGAAACTATTGACGAATATGTGTCATAAGCATCACCACTCAATGTAATAGTTTCTGAGATTGTGTCATGATTACTATGAGATGAAAGGGTTAGAACAGGTTTG
>JARGGA010000071.1 GCA_029210805.1 Candidatus Thorarchaeota archaeon | reverse complement strand
ACTCCATACTAAAGCTTAATTCAATTGTATCATATTTTTCAAGTTCATCAAAGTCTTCTTCACTCAATATTATCACGCTCCATTGCTTTCAAACATTGTTTACATATTATAACCAATGCTGTGTTCGCTGATTTATAGTTGCTCGTAGGTAGGATAGTATTTACGACTTTATTACAAGCAAGGATGTATTCATGAACCCCCTCTTCTGTACAATCTCGTGCAGCAAAAATAGTATCCGTTACCTTGTTCAATATCCTTCCCTTTGCAAGACTCATCATACTCATCTCATCTTCTTCGCATATTCTCGTGAAGATTCAGCAGCCTCTTTGAATTGTTTGTACACTATCTCTATCTCATCATCTAGTTCATGCAAAGGAATCTGATTCTCTATACTATAGAGAGCAATGAAAGAGCGTATCTGCTCGCTCAATGGTTGTGATCGTGGTCGCTTTAATGAATTTAAATCAGACAATATTGAACAACTCCTGTATCTTACCATCCTGTACCATCTCAACGAACTCACTCTCATGAATCTGCATTGGATAGTCAACGTTAGCCATAGATGCAATCATACCATAGGTATAGATGTTCAAGTCTGTTATAAGTTTTACCACATCACCATCATATACCCCTCTCTCGATCTTATGAAG
The DNA here is from genome assembly GCA_029210805.1 of Candidatus Thorarchaeota archaeon. GTDB lineage: Archaea > Asgardarchaeota > Thorarchaeia > Thorarchaeales > Thorarchaeaceae > MP5-2226. The sequence continues at coordinate 11,366 of JARGGA010000071.1, read as the reverse complement.
CATCTGTTCTGGAAATGCCTCTACGATTGCATCAGGATTATACATCGATTTTGATTTCTGCTCACCATCAGGAATCACACTGATTCGCATTAGGATAGGCAGGTTTACTTTTGCCCGTATCTCTGTTCTTTCACTCATCATAGTTATCACCTCATTCATTAAGATGCCATTACATTCCTGCAAGGAAGTATAATGGAATCCAGCACCACCCATCAACGTCATTCTCTTCACAATAGCCATGATATGATGCTATCTTATGGGTGAGTACGAACTCTTCGTTCATTCAATCACCCCACTTATCGACGCACTGATATCTAGTACGTATTCTCCGAACATCATCTGAAGGGTTTCAACAAACTCAAGTACATTTGGAATATACTTTTCTGGAATAGCAAACTCATGCGAGTTCACGTGTTGATGTGTTACCCGAATATTGATGTAAACCTTCTTGAGTGGTCCTTCAAACGTAAAGGACTGAAGCATCGCTGCAAGAATTCCCGGAACAGGGATTTCTTCACCACTCTCATTAATAATACCAATAAGTTGCTGATCTGTCTTCTGTGGTACTTTCAATCTCAATAACGTAGGTTTACCATACTCATTGATATAGAACTCACCCTCTTGGAATACATGTGCCTCTGCACGTATAATAGTCTTTGGTACAATACTTGGACCTACATCTTTTGCTGGCATTCACTTACCTCCTGTATCCTCTTCATTAAGAAGATTGAGATCTCTCAGAATCTGCTTACATCTCTTGCACTCAACTGTGCTCACTTCAGCCATTGTAGATACACTACTTCCACTACTTCTTGGTACACCACAAAGACATGTATTAGAGTCTTCACGGTCACTTGAGTAATGAATCTGTGGTTCCCCACCTTGTTCGAAGTATCCTCTTATTGTATCCTCAAAATCATTGAATGCACTCTCAAAATCATCAAAGTCAATCAGATTCTTATATAAAGAATGCTTTCCAAAGATGGAATCCTCATATGATTTGAGAGAAACAATCAATTGCTCTACTTCAGGCGGAATTTTACCAGTCACACCAATTTCGAGATAATCTGCTTCTCCCAACTTCTCAGCAAGATCATATACTTCTTGTGCTGTCCCAGCCATATACTTCAAATCATCACTTATTTGCTCTGCGCCAACCATAAGTTTCCACAGAACTTCGTTAATATCTTTTGTCCAAACAATCATTTCTTTCACCTCAATGGTTCTACCACAGCGATAAATTCACTGATAGCATTAATTACATTATTAACATCTTTTTCGATTGTTCGAGAAAGATGACTATACATCATGGTCACAATGATTTCCGCACCCTTTTCTACGAGTGCTTGGAATTCTTCTTTCGTTCTATGTATCATAATACCACCTCATATCGTCGAAAGAGATTTTAATTCGACGCCTATGCCATCAATCGGCTAATCGCCAATATAACTTTTCTAGTAAATTCATTCGCGTATAATCAATACATTTAAATTGTATCGCTACACCCACAATGTCATGAACAACATTGATGAGTTAATTAACCTCGCTATCGCAAATCGGGATGAGATTGAAAATCTCCCGAAACGAGAGCGTATTAGACTCCAAAACCTGCTCTTTATGAGAAGGAGATACGCAGAGGATCTTATACGGCACAAGGAAAACCCCAACTATCCTGCCATAGTAATAGATAAAGATAAGATACAATCTATCCACATCTGGGATGATATAATTCAGCGCAATAATATTATAAGCTCTGCTGGTGGGCAGCAGACATTCATCTACGGTTTTCAATTCTACATCGTAACCTGGAAAAGTACCAAGGATGGATATTCTGTCTGGGTAAGCCACTGGGTGCTTGATAAGGTCACTCAAACGCTCTACCCAAGCAAGATCTGGATCTGTAAAGAAACATCTACTGAAGTTACTTGGAAAACCATGCTCCAATATGAGCACATCCCTGATAGACACAGGCGGATTGCTGTTCCGCTTGCTAAAGAGAAGTGGCAAGAAGAAGGAATATTTCGTACAACTTCTAACTTCACGCTTCATGAGCTACAAAGTTCTATCAACAGAGTCTTCAAGGAGTATGACACTGGTGAGTACAGAGATTGGTATCTTGACCACCAATTCAAGACTTATTGGACTTACCTTCTTACGAAGACGCTTTACGCTAATATCCCACCAACGCTCAGACCGCCACCCGAAGCCATTGACGAATTTGGGTGTATCATTGATGATGTCATCGAGTCTGATTTTGGTACTGAATTCGCGGAAATCGAACGGGAGATTCTCAGCAGAGCCAGTAAATACCCCGATAAGACTACTTAGATCAGTATACATCGTACTCACCATTATCATCTCTTATATTTCTGTGGTTTCTTCTTAGGCTTCTTCTGCAAGTTTCTTTGCTTGTGCTTCTAATGCTTGCTTCTTAAGTCCTGCCTTTATATCAGGAAATATTACACATGTAGCAAACACTAAAATAGCAACAAATACGCCAAATGTCCATAGCAGGGTATATACCAGTACTATTAACCACGTTTCCATTACGTATTCCACGAAAATATTGAATGGAATATTCACTATCGTATAGATATCAAAAAACGGCACACCGTTGACGGTCTTTGCCCCAAAGTAGGTGAAGAACATCCATATCGCAACGAATATCCAAACAACTGCGTAGAAAAACAGGAATTCTTTTATCTTTGCTAGTTTTCCCATAGCCGAACCACCTCAGTTAGATCCATTCTAGGCTCGATTCACTGCAACAATGCTTCCTCAAAGCACGCAGTGAACGTTCTAGGTCTTGCTTCTCATATTGAAGGTCTTCAACCTCACGCCTCTTGTTCTCTAGTTCATATTTCATATCACTAAGTTCACTCTGAAGATTATCTATCTCATGCTGTTTATCCTCACAATCATAGCAGTATGGCTTACCCAGACTCATTCTTCCATCAACTCCTTTGTCTGACATCTACTACGAATAGGAAATGCTACATGCTCACCAAGAATATTTTCTTCGATCCTCTGTGATAATGGATTACCCTGTATCTTACTTTCGCTTTCATCATACATTTATATCACCTCATTGGTTTTAGTCTAGGTGAGGGATACATAAGTATCCCTCTGGAAGTGATACACTAGACTAAAGACCGGCGGTTTCTTTACCGACACGCGCAAAACGCAGATTTTGTATTTAAAATTTGTAGTAAAATCATCCGCGAATCGCGGGTCATGAATCATGATATCTCAACTCATCCAACTTATCAAGTAGTTCGTCATATCAATTCCTATAGATCTTCTCTATTTGTTCTTCACTGAAAATATGATGAACCAAGAACACCGTATGACCACAATTATCACACAAGTACTCAGCCATTGAAAAGACAAGAGGTATGTGAGTCGTGATAAGACCACAATACGCAGCCATCTCACGTTGTTCAGACGCATTCTCGATACTCCAATAACCTGAACTTAGCAAACGCACTCCATTATGACATCTTGGACATTGTTCAATATCATCAGTCGCGGTGACATCAATATAGAGTGTTCTTTGGTCTATGTTCGATGCAGTACTAATGAACTTCAGTAGAGGATTGTCATTCATTACCATTCACCTTCTGACTCTCTATCTTACTCATAATAATGCACCTTCCTCTTCTTCTAATGGGGCAAAGTATGCCCATAGACGGTTCAACTTATCAGCACCTTCAGAGAGCAATACATGCTCAACAGTATATGAACCAACGTTTATTATTCGTGCAAAGCCATATCCATTGACTTCTCGTGCGAATTCATGTATTATCCGTGTGAACTTCCATTTTCCTGCACCAAAGTCATATTCCATGTTACCTATTTGTAAGTAACCCCAGAATATTGGATGGATATACTCCACAAGACCACTGCTGAGGATATCATCGTCAGTCATGGTATACAACGGGCTCATTCGTAAGGTTGGATACTCTTTAATTCGTAGCTTCATGATTTCCTCATCGAATTCTGGATCATATATAGGCAACTCTATGTAGCCGTTCCTAATAAGATTGACCGTATCCTGTAGATTATCATGTCTGACTGACATACTATCAACGAACCGCACAGTTGGGTCTATGCCATCCGCACAGAGCACCCTATCACCCATTACCCACGCATTCACATCATAGCGTATCAAGTAATTAAGAGGTATCTTCTTACGCTTGAATTTTTCAACATAGAACTTATTGAATCGCTTTCGCATGATAGACGATTCCTCTGGGTATGTCACCCCCCATACCTGTGCTTTCTCTTCAATCACATCATACCATACCTCAAATGGATATATATGGTACAGTTGCTTCAACTCTCTATACTTATCAAAGTCGAAGAAGCATGGGTCAAAAGGAATTTCTATGACATCGCCAAGTTCTATTGGGTGATACTCTTTAGGTATGTAATCTTCTATGACAACATCCACATCAAACTGAACATATACATCAGCATCCACCTTCACACCATTAGGTAAGATACGCTGTGGATTATCACTACTATTAGTTAGTTCAGGAAATCCAATAAACACATGAAGATGTCCAAATCTATTCATAACAATTGTTATTGGCATTGGTATGTCTTTTGTCATACTATCACCCCGAATGTCGCCTGCTTGTTCGTTTTTTTTTCCTAGTATCCATTTTTCTCTACCTTTATTCTTCTCTTCCTTCTCGTTCTTTTACTTCCCAGCTTTCCACCATTGGGGCCTGTATTAATCTAACAATCCTACCATCAGGATCATTTACTTCAAATACAATCGGCCTATGAAGTGAAATGCATACTTTCACATCATCAGCCTTGTAAAAGAACTTGATGAACTCCCTTATATAAGACGTGTTAATACATACTTTATCAAATCCGTATTTTGAATATATGCTCCACACTGAATATTCATCAGGCTGTCCACCCGGCATTTCTAGGAATATCTCACTCTCATCGTTTTTTCCTTCAATGACCAGTCCGCGCGGATATATCACGGGCTCACCATGTTTATTTTCACTGATTTGAACTTCATTACGAATAGACCATATAGACATACGATAGATATTGGTCTTTGCCTTGAATAGCTGCCTGATGTTTTGAATCAGTTCTTCGGCTTGAATCATACAGGTAGATTCAGGCGTTAATGACACCATTCTAACCTTTTCTGCCATAGGTGGCAATAACCGTAGATTCTCTTTTTTATTTACTTTACCTTCACTCAATATTTGTAATACCGGTTCACCTGATCTTGGTAATAAAGTCAGTTCGATCACATCCACCGCCCTATCTATAGAGTGGTTTATATCATCAGCTGTCACACATATAGCAATCTCGGGGAAACTTGAATCAAATTCATATGATTCAAAGAATTTACTTTTAATCTCCCAATCAACCATGCACGCTTTACTGGAATCCAGAGCTCTGACTCTAATTCCTTGTTGGCTCGCAAATATCTCATAATCACGTAAGAGCGCAGCATTACCATTAATCAATGCCTTAAACTTCTTGACTTCCGTTGCCCCACTAATGCGAGCCTTGAAGGTTGCCCCAACAATCTCATGTAGAGAGGTAACGTGGTTGTTTTCGTTCTGTTGTGTCATTTCTTTATCGACTCCTTTGTATGATATTTTGTTAACAACCACAAGCTCACTCTGAAGCAATCAGTCTCTCAAGCTCTCTGAAGACTGAATTTAGTCGATAATCAAGGAGATCTCCGATCTGATCTCTGATCTCCTGGAATTTCTCATTTCCCCATAATTCGGGAATGATCCGGTTCCTGTAATATGGTGAAATATTTTCACTGTCTAGCGAAAATGACATATCATCATAAAACTCCGTTCCACAACAGGAGCATGTGCTGTTCCTATATGTGAAGAAACTCTCTTTTCCACACACTTGGCATGAAAAATGCCACGTGAACCCTCGGATGCCTATTACTTCCAAAGTTCTCGCCCAGAATCTCAAGAATCCAGTGAGTTTCGGAATGGGATAGTGTGACCCATCTGAAAACTCTATTAAAGAGTAGTACCCGTATCCCTCCTCATCACAAATGACCCGTGCTTTCTTATTCAAAATCTCAAAATATTTTAATCTATTCATTTTAATACCTCCTTAGGGTAGTATCTTGGTAATAACCGCATCCGGCGTTTTCCTAATTTTTGAACAGCTATCTTTTTTGCAAATTTTCGATGTCGTGGTGAAACATACGATGCCGGATGTATCAAATACTCGTTCGAGGGTGAGTAAGGGCGTTTTACGCTTACATACTCAAGGTACAGTATTTCTTCCTCCCGATCGAGGAACCACTCTGCCGTTACGGCAAAGTACTCCCCTGTGTTGGGGGAATAATTTTGCCACACAGTAGTGACAAAAGTACTGAATTTTGTTTCATCCCAAGCCCATGCCATTCCATTCACCGTTGAATAGATATTTGGAAGGAGGATTGGAAAACCTGTGTTTAATTCTAAAATATTCATATTACCTCCTCCTCATCCCCTCCGGCTGGGAACGTAATATGTCCCCAGAACCGAATATCATCATAGATCAAATCATCTAATAGCCAGTTTTCGAGAGCGTCTACTTCCTCTCCGGCTGGAACGTCGTCGAGATCCTGGGTGCAACTAAAGACTAGCACCCACTCGTCCGGTTCCCAGTTTGCTGGGTTTAACCTCGTTCCCTGTGTAAGGAGCGAGGACATTGTCCCGTCCTGCTCAACAAAGAACCACATCCCCGAGGGGGCAAAGATCATCTCCGCAATTTCAGTTACGTGATCCTGGAGCAACTCGCAGGCCTGCTCCAGTATTTCTGTATTCATTTTTAATCCTCCTTGAGAAGTTTTTCTGCGAGTTCGTGCTCGCCTCTCTCTCGAAGCCTGTTTTCGAGAGTGCCAATATACATATATTGATCCACTATGTCTGTCTTTCTGAGAGGCAATACACGAAGTATTGCCTTTCTTAATTCTGAATCCAATGAGTACCAGACTCGCCGATTCACGTAAGTAACTCTTCGAGCTACATAACTTCTTGGTTTTCTCATTTTTGTCTCACCTTTCTTTTTTTTGGGATAACACTTAGCTCAAGCAGCCATGTCGAGTAATCCAGGCAATATTCAAAATCGTGAATGCCTGGTACCCAGTTATCTTCTATCGTTAACATGATATCGTCCCAGTCGATATCCTTTGAAAGAGGAATATCGTCACTCTCGACGATCACATATTCTCTTCCATCTTTTTTGAAGAAATAGAATTCGTACAATTTGTACTCCATTTACTATTCCTCCTTGAGAAGTTTTTCTGCGAGTTCGTGCTCGCCTCTCTCTCGAAGCCTGTTTTCGAGAGTGCCAATATACATATATTGATCCACTATGTCTGTCTTTCTGAGAGGCAATACACGAAGTATTGCCTTTCTTAATTCTGAATCCAATGAATACCAGAATTTTCTATTTATGTAAGTCGATTTTCTCATGATTCTATTCACTTCCTAATAATATGTGCCTGAAGTTCCAATTCAAGCCAATTGACGTATTCTAATATTTCTTCACCAATAGAATTCTTCTCATCACAATACTCTTGATATTTATGAGCAAAATCCTTTATCTTCCTCTCTTCTTCTTCCTTCTCACCCTTGATACGTTGCTTCTCTTCGTATACCTCATGAGCCTGTTTCTTCTCTTCTTCAGTTGGCTCAGTAAATACAATAATATCTTCAAAATATCGTTCGTTATCAGTGTATTGTTGAATATCAACCTCATACCCAAAGGTTTCTAAGTTCTTGACTACGTTGAACCATAGTTCCTGAATCAAGTCATCCATGTAGATACGTGCACCTTTGTAATATCTAGTACCATTAAAGGTTGTATTCGCATGGTTTAACCGATAAGTGACATTCTCCATCAAATCAGCAAGACACACAAAGGGGTGCATGCCTCTAAGTGCTTTGATGTTCTCTTCTATGATACCCCATACCTCCATGAGATCTTCCTTTGCGATAGTCACCATGTCTTCATGTGGGGTATCATGAGCGCTAATTGCTTTACCGATACGTTCAATCAAATACTTGAGATCAGCAAGGGACTCTAATGAGTCATTATATTCAAAGCGTATCATTTCTTATCAAATCCTTCATAAATGAGGGCTTCTGGATCAGGATATGGGTCCAATCTATCTGGACCAAATGGTTCTTTCCATTCTTCCTCAATCACATCAACCCCCTTCTTCTTATATAGTTCAAGTGCATGTTCAATGTTCACTGCTCGTGTGCTGAAGCCTTTCCTAATGACATGTTTTTCTGTATACGAAAACCTATGAAGTGGAAAACCATCTTCTTGAGAAAAAATCACAAAGCCACGAAAAGTAAAGATATTAGTATCCATTCCTTTCAGTAAGTCTAGTAAATCCTCGGAATAAACCAGATCCACTACTCCTGAGAAGAAGGTACCATCTCGTTCTACTTGCTTTGTGATAAGTGCCATTACAACAAAGTCAAACTTACTGTATCCAAGATGATATGCCTTTATTGTTGCATCCTTCACAGAATAAAACAGATAGTCACTATGTGCTACCATTGGTCTATATCCAATTACTTGGAATCCATCATCATTTGGAATACCTGTTTCAATCATCAGGTATCCTTCTCCCTCATGGAATTTCATCCTATAAAGCTTACCATTTTTGTCCACTAATCCGTACAAATCAATATCCGATTCAATAAAATATGTGCCCATTATTATCACCTCTACGCGCAAAGCGTTTTTTTCGAATTTAAGTTTTCTAGTAAATTCATCCGCGATTTTCGTCAAGTACTACTTTTCGTGTACTTTTGTTTGTAGTATTCCTGCTGTGTCATCATATCATCCTCTGGGAAGAACGTATCCCAACGATAACCACATATACATTCAAGAAAGTTACTATCACCAAATGATCCACGTTGAACGAAACGAAAGATTGGGTCTATCTTTCCACATTTAGTACATTTAATAAAACCTATCTTATCTATTATCTGTTGTTCTTTCAAGTAGAGGTCAAATCGCATGTCGAAATATTCCTGAATCAAATCATAATGATATACACGAGTATTGCTCAGAATCATATCAATCATGAATTCTTTTAACTCAGCATATGTCATTTTTTCTTCATCATTGTATAATTCTTCTTCATTCATTATTATTATCACTTTCCTTTGCTTCCTCTTCAAAAATTTTAGGATAGTATTTTTTCACGTACTTCTTACAAACATCTATTTGTTTATACACCCTATTGATATCTTCATCTAAGATATCATCACCCAATGTCTGGAGTATCTGTAATTGCCCTTTCTGAAGACTGTTGATAATATACATTAATCCCCATTCTTGCTGCTGTAGGTTCTTGACCTCTTCTTTCAGATGTTTGATTTCTTCTTGTGCCTTTATAAACTCCGTTTTTCTCACAAATTCCATTTGAATCACCTCATACTGTAGATGTCTTCCATTCTCCATCCCAGAAATCATAATACTTTATCTTTTGTGGTGTTATAAAGTACCAATCAAGACCATAGCAATCACCATATCGTTCACAGAGTTCATCGAACTGTTCTCTCGATAGATGAAGGCTTGCTTTAGGCACTGCTTGGAACGTCACTTGTACCACAGCCTCACTCTTGTTCAGAACTATACATTGTGGAGTACTCAACCATACCACCTCACCGCCAGCCAGACACCGTATATCCAGATGAATCCGAAGATTAGTGCAAGACAAATCATGATACATTCAACTAGACCATCGCCATGAAGATTCCTATCTCCAACTACGCCTGCTATGGCTTGTTCCTCTTCAGTTAACACGGCACATCACCCAACCAGCATTAAGATAGATACCATTACCGTCGTATCGAGCGAGTTCATGTTCCCACCCATCGATATCAATAACATCTTCAGCCATATCATCGTAGGCACCCTTCCTCAGTGCTCTCTTTATATGGTCACGTGACCACCCACTAAGGCTTGAGTTATGTAGTGCTGAGCTGACCTCGTCTTCCATGAAATCCTTCACAGACTCATGTGCCATCTTCTCAGCAATCTCGACGGACTTTATGAGCAGGTACTCTTTATTGCCACACTTGAGTTCCCAAGCATCAGGCCAATGACTTGACTCTATGGAGTACTCATCAAGATGCAAATGATCCAAGTGTATCTCTCGCAACACGGCAAGAGGTATTTCTTCATATTCAATTACCCAGTTAATATTCTCAACCATATCGGTAAAAACATTTATCTCACCCTCTTTACCACAACTAGAGCAAACATATTCATCGCCTGCCTCTTTCTGTAGTGGTTTCATTGATGAGAAACATTTAAGACATAGGTATTCTATTAGTTCTATACTCATATTATCACCTTCTATTATGTTTCCACAAATTCCACAAATTCCATACATACTGATACTGCGGTACATCAACAACAATTTCGATTAGTTTTATATGACCCATCATTTTATATCACCATCCGCCATTCGCGGTCTTGGATTTAAGTTTTCTAGTAATTCTCTTCGCGTAATCGGTCAACTTCGTTCTGTAAGTCTTCAACCTGTGAACCAATCTCACTAATGATATTAGACTTGATATTAGTGAGGATACGTATTGCCTCATCTATATAACTGTATGATACATTGAATAGTACCTTCGGAGAACATTTACTGAGATCAACAAACCCATCTTCAAAGATTGTCTTATGAATATCCTTACCAAACTTGGTGAATCTCTCATCTGCTTCACTCATTCTTTATCATCCGCCTCCTTCATCCGTATCACCCTGTAGGATTCTTTCATCTTCTCGAATATACTTTTTCCTAGCCAATTCCTGGCGTACCCCATAGTTATTGTATGCCCGCAATCAAGACATACATATTGATCAGCCATGACCTGGGCATGTCCAAGATCGACTATCACTTCATTCTCTTTACATCTGTACATCGTACCACATGGTACGCAATAGGGAAGAGGTATTGTTGTCATTTTATATTACACTCCTTTACTGTACCAATTGTTGACCAATTATCACACGCATATTTAAATCTTCTAGTGAATTCATTCGCCTTTCGGCTCATGGTCATACACTATCACCTCTATACGTACGTGCGTACGTACGTATGAACGAACCCATCTCATCCTTATCATTGTCTGGCATTACTGGTGGTTCATTATCATCATATAGAGGCATTCTTTCGTCACTCTCCTTTTTCATGAAGCTCCGCCATGAGATTGTTCAGTAGTTCCTCAATACTATCATTCACAGTATCGAGTGCATTATTTATTGAATTCACCATATTACATATTGGTCGTATGGCGCACACGATACAATCACTATCACTATCCTCATTTCTG
>JARGGA010000628.1 GCA_029210805.1 Candidatus Thorarchaeota archaeon | reverse complement strand
AGCCTCAATGAAATGCTTCTCTGAGGATGTAGTATAACGGAGAGTTCTATGCAGCTTTTCTGGCGTCTAGGATTGCTTCGACATCACCGTTTTCCAGGACCTTGAATAACATATCATCTGTGTTAATCATTCCAATCTCTAATGTCTGAGCACGTTCCTTTGAATTGGCAGATGCTTCTTCACCACTGACTTTCTCTATAGCATCAAGAGCAAGTTTGAGCGCTGCGTCTACATCAATTTTCGGATTGTAATTATCCGCGAAGAAATCACGTACCGCGTCTGCGTCCTTTCCAATTGCTGCAGCTTTCCAACCCCAGAATGAACCTGATGGATCAGTTGTGTAAAGTTGAGGCCCATTGTCGTCAATGCCGCCAACAAGAAGTGAAACTCCGAATGGGCGTACTCCGCCATACTGGGTGTGCATCTGTTTTGTATCACAGATGTCGACAACAAGGCTTTGAATTGCAATAGCCTCATCATAGCTGAGTCTGTTGATCTGGGCTTTAACTCGTGCCTGATCAATGAGTTTCCTGGCATCTGCGTGAAGGCCAGCAATAGCAGTTCCCACATGGTCATCAATGAGAAGAATTTTCTTCAATGTTGAGAGATCAACAAGCTTGCTGGGAGACCTCTTTTCTCCAACTATTACGACACCATTCTGTGCCTTTACTCCTACGGCTAATGGACCGTGTCGTACAGCCTCAGTCGCATATTCAACTTGATAGAGGCGACCTTCTGGACTGAAAACTGTGATGGCTCTGTCATAGCCCATACTCTGTGTGGGAAACATATTGAGTAACTCCAGATATATCTGACCTGTTTGCCAATCAGGTCAAACAAAGGTCACTCGAACGGCGTTTAAAAAGTTATTTCTACATACACAAAGAATCACTCAGCGACGGGGATAGTTTCTATCTCCAATCCAATCGTAAATCGATTGTATCTGGTACATGGGAAAGCACTTCGTGAAGCTCGTGCATATCCGGTTCACGTAGCGAGGTCTTTTCCTCTTCTCGAACCCCTGTAGATGAAACAAAATTTTGAATCAGATATTCGCCTTGATAATCTGTTGACTGGAGAAACACAAGCAGTTCAGCAATATCGCTTGGCTGCATTAAGTCCCCGACATACGTTGTCCTAGGCCATAGAGCAACATCGGATGCAAGTATCATGTTGATGCTCTCTTGTATGCGAGGCCACGGATTAGCACTGGTTCTTGAAATTTCCCGATATCTGGTAGGTGAAGTCTTCAAATCCAACCAAATAGAATCTAGGTACGGTAAAGATTGTTTTAGAATGGAAGGTACGGACCCCTGAGTGTTGAGGTTAATATGGCCACCGACTTCCTCCCGCAACACCTTGAGAAGACTAGGAAGGTCTCTATGGATTGTAGGTTCACCGCCAGTTATACAGAATCCATCTGAAAGGAAATCCTTGACTTGGGCAACAATCTCAGAAGGAGTCATCTCTTCTCCGGAGTCGTTTGGAATCAATGAAGCATTCTGACAATAAGGGCAGTCGAAATTGCAGCCACCAGTGAAAATGACTGTGACTGGAATTCCTGGAACATCGACAAGACTGATGTCGATAATTGTACCAACACGCAAATCTGAACAATCCTCACTCATGCATGAATGATAACCAGTTAAATGTCCAACTGTGTGTGGACACCTTGCGCGCCTATTCATCATCAATACAGAATGTTGAAATCCT
>JARGGA010000070.1 GCA_029210805.1 Candidatus Thorarchaeota archaeon | reverse complement strand
ATTGGACTGAGTCAGAGATAAAGGAACTGGAACGTTTTCGAGGTCCCTTTGACCATACTGAAGAAGAAATCTATAATATTCTTGTTCAAGGATTTTAATCGTTAGTAGATTGTCCTATCAGAGTACTATTATCTCATGTACCCCCCTACGAACCCGTTTTGGATTCGGAATTTCCTGAAGGAGTATCAACTGGAAGTAAAGGGATAACAAATTTCATCAATGAATACAGGCCCTCGGTCGTGCTCTCAGGACACTATCACCTCTTTCATAAATTTGATATTAATAATATTCCCTGCTTCGTTTTCCCTGCTGCAACGGATGGCTTCTACTCGATTTTATGCATTGGTCAAAACACAAAGGAATTCAAGGTCAAAGTCAATGCATTCTAGAAACCTTGGTAACTTAAGAGGACTAGATATGAATTGTAGATGAGATTTGGAGACGATTTGTATGAAACCTGCTGTCATCAAAGTAAAGACCTCTGATTTGAAACAAATTGTTACCTAACGCGGGGGCTCTTAACACTTCACAGCATCTATCATCTCTCGGAGTAAACGAGTAGAACTGTCAAATAGAAGGAGAATCCTGTTGATTTCCTATAATTGATTGAGTAGATGTAGTATGAAGTATGGTATATACCCATATTGTTTCCTTTATGGAAATGGAAGCAAGGGAATAGACTTTCATGTAGACCTTGCATTGGCAGCAGAAGATGCAGGGTGGGATGGATTCTTCATATGGGACCACATCTGGGCATGCTGGGAAGGTACTATGGGAGTTGTAGATCCATGGATTGTTATGGCTGCTGTTGCTGCTAAAACTGATGAGATTATGATAGGTCCTATGGTCACACCAATTCCCCGTAGGAGACCATCAAAACTTGCAAGAGAAACTGTTTCACTTGATCACCTCTCAAACGGTCGACTCATCATGGGAGTCGGACTGGGAGGATCAGCAGAGGAGTTTGATTATTTCGGAGATAAATCGGATCCAAAGATACGAGCCAAGATGCTGGATGAAGGGCTTGAAGTCCTTACAGGTCTCTGGAGTGGTGAACCATTCTCTTTTGAGGGAGAGTACTACCAGCAGAAGGAAGTGACATTTCTCCCAAAACCCGTCCAGAAAAAGATTCCAATCTGGGTTGCAGGCTATTGGCCAAATAAAGCACCTTTCAAGAGAGCAGCACGATATGATGGAGTATTTCCTCTTGCGGACAGCCCAGATGGGATAACCATTGAGGGATTGAACGAGTCAATCTCAATCATAGAGAAGGAAAGAGGCAATCTCCTGAGCTATGACATTGTGGTTTCAGGTATGACCACTGCTAAAGACAGGAAAGCAGACTCTGAAACGCTTCAACTTTGCGCTGATACAGGAATGACTTGGTGGCTAGAGTATCTTATAGATTGGGGAAAGACTCCTAAAGAGATGATGGAGCGAGTTGAACGCGGTCCTCCTGAAATCTAAGCCGAAAATTCGTGGTTCTAGAACAATGCTTATTAATGGAAATTGCATCAAAACAGTTGTGCAATGTTCTTGCACAACTGTTAAAAACAGGGAGATAATTATAATGGTTAACGAAGTCAGTGCAGAAGAACTGAATACAATTATTGAAGAGAGCAAAGTGGTCTTTGTTGACTGCCATGCAGTATGGTGTGGACCGTGCAGGACATTGAGTCCAATAATGTCTGAGCTGTCAGAAAAATATGGAAACAAAGGAGTTCGTGTAGTTAAGTTGGATGTCGACCAGAACCGCGAGTTCAGCATGGAGAATCAGATCACTGGTGTACCTAGCGTTCTCGTTTACTCCGAGGGCAAGAGAGTTGTCTTTGATGATGGCAGTGGCCGCAAGATGGACAAGCTCGTAGGTGTCATGCCTCCTGAAGTGTATGACCAGATTGCAGAGAACCTCATTACAGAGGCTACTGCATAGATAATTCTGAGTTTCACAGGGGGTTCTTACTCCCCTGGAGAGACATTTTTCTTCTTTTGATTTTTATTTCTCCTTGGGTAACCCATATTATTTGATTGACTCAATTCCTTTGCTTTCAACATAGGTTTCGTTGTATCCACAGTCAAGACATACATATTCATCTTGATGCGCCAATTTTGCTCTTCGCAAGTTGAATGCCCCCTTAACCATAATCCATGTTTTAGGTCCTCGCAACCCAGCAGATTCTTTTAACTGGCTATTATTCCATATGTTCCTACCATGGCACTTTGGACATTCTCCTGATTGCTTCATGACGCTCTTTACTCCTTGCGTGGAAACAGAAACATAGCCTATGCATTTGCTTTGTATTGAATTTTTCAGTCAGCAATAGAGAGATTTATTCCTTCGGGGAGAGTCGTATCAAGCCTCGTTTCTTCGGTAAAGACTAGTTATTGAATGGTCTAAGCCTCTGGCTGATAGAACAAAGAGAATCGGTTGTATCGGTATTCGATGATGAGCCAGTATAAAAACCAGCGAGTACAGAATAGAGAACGCAATCAAAGGGAGAAGAAAAGAAGCAAGCTGTACAATTCTTCTACGGTCTATGTAAATGGCTACGAGAGCAAGTAACAACAAGGGAGCGTATAGGATCTGCCTTGGTAAGGGAGATTCTTCAGGAAATATCTTTGGAAACCACCAAAAATCAATGAACTTCCTCACTGAATTCATGAGTGTTTCAGGCATGTGAGTTAGCATGTACGTGCTGGCAATTTGTCCAAATGCGCTATCAATATCCCCCTCTTTTGTCATATTAATTTCCGCTAGCATGTCTGTAGTTGTCCATGGAGGTATTCCAGTATCTGTGTAATTCTGATTGTTGCCACGCCATAGATTGAATCCACTTGCCTTGATGAACACAAAATTGCCATCATAAACAGACAGGCACCGCATCTCCCAAGGGGCTATAACAATACCACAGACCACAATAGCCAGAATTAAACCAGTGGCCTTTAATTTAACATCCCTAATTGATGAATGGTCATGTTCAAATCGCCATTTTACTAGTAAAAACAGAATCCACATGAACAATAAACCTACAACTGAAACAATGACTGGATCAACTAGGAGTCCAAGCTCAGAACCTAGACCAAGAGCAAGCGCTTTTCGGTGTGTTGGATTATTATTGTAGATGCGAAACAAATACACGATACTCACTACGGAGAATGTTGTGAAGGTAAGCTGCTGTATGAGATAGGACCAATGCAAGAAATCAGGGTATATCGCGAATATAAGAACAGAAAGTACTGCGGTTCTCTTTGAGTATGTGTCCTTCGCCAAGTAGTAGAGGGGATATACAGTTGCAGCCCCTACTAGTGATTGAACTATCTGTATAGCTGCAATGGCTATTGTATTGACGCCGAAAAGGAAGTAAGACACGGCAAGAAGATAAGGGTAAAATGGCGGCATCACGCAGGTTTCCTGTACTGGTGTAGCAGGCGGAAACGCATCAAACGAGAAGCCATTACCGGTCACAAGATTTTGGGCAATGCTTCCGTATTCATACAGGTTTTGTTCCTGCCCAAGTAGCAGGATTACAACCAAACGGCTGAGCAAAGAAATCAGAAAAGTGATGAAGAGTATTTGTCTATCACCGAAACTATCAATGAACCTGATAATCCTCTCCATAACTCCATGCATGAGCAGCCACGGACCTTTGTTTGACTGATATCTCGATGATGGCCTAAAAAACCTTCTAAAACTCTGCACCTTTCATTGCTTTGAATTACTCCCATATTCCAACTCGATTCAATCATTGACTCATTTGAATACTCCTACGTATAGTACGTAGATAGATTCATAGGTCAATTTCCATTGAACAACAGCAGGTTGTGAACAGCTGTGGTACGCGACGTTTCTCCAGAAGAAGCAAAACAAGCAATGGTAGAAACCACACTGTTATTCCTTGATGCTTGGGCACCTTGGTGTGGACCTTGTCTTGCACTTGGACCCTTGTTTGAAGAACTGGAGGAGAAATACTCTTCAAATCCAGATATTGGTTTCATTAAACTCAACACCCAAGAGCACAAATCATTTGCGGCAGAAAACAATATTGCGGCTATTCCTTGTATTCTTGTGTATCATAACGGGAAACCAGCCAGTTTCGAGATGCCTGATCCAAGAAGCGGCAAAAATGTAAAAACTGACAGCCTAATTGGGATGCGACCAATAGAGCACTATGAAAGTGTTATTGAACAATTAAAGTGAGGTGTAAAGACTGCCAATCCTCTCATTTGGAGACCAAAACCCTAAGATAGACCCCAAAGCATACATCAGCCCTCAAGCCACCATTGTTGGAAATGTAGAGATTGCTGCGAGAGTAAGTGTATGGCCAGGAGCCGTAATACGTGGAGATCTTTCATCGGTTCGTATCGGTGAAGGTACATGTATCCAAGATAGTGCGGTGATTCATGCACATCATGAAGATAGTCCGGTAATTATCGGACACAATGTCGTTATCGGAACATCTGCAGTATTACATGGTGTGTATATTGGCGATAAAGTAAGCATCGGAGAAGGCTGTGTCGTTTTTGATGGGGCGACTCTTGGAGAGGGAGTTGTTCTAACCCCAGGCAGTATAGTCCCCGCCAATGTTGTCATACCACCACGTAGTATGAATTCAGGAGTGCCTGCTTCACAGATTAGAGAGCTCTCCAGAGAAGAAATTGAAAAGCAAGAAGCTAGAGCAACGACCATTGCAGATGTCTTTCAGAAATTGAGAGCGTGGCAAGTGGGTATTTAGACTACATAGTTTCTCGAGCGAGAGTTGTCAGATTATCACACCCATCTTCAGTGACATGCAGAATATCTGCAATCTTTGTGCTTCCAATATTGGGATCATAACATACTGGATGAACTGACAGAACCATACCTGCTCTAAGGGCGGTCATATTTCCTGCCATAATAGGGGGAGGTTCTCGAAGATCAAGCCCAACTGAACTTCCTAAAGGGCCGATGACTACTTCTTGTGGGCATTGTTTCCCAATCTCGGAAGAAACTCTACTAACAAGTTCATCAATTGTGATTCCTGGAGCCACATTTGCTTCAATTGTCTTACTGATGTTGAGATTGTCTTCGAATAGTGCTCGTTGCTCCTTTGTTGGAGTTCCTAGATGCACTGTTCGAGCCACCTCCGCAAAGTAGCCCGCATGACTCACGGTGATGTCAATGACTACTGGGACTGACGAACTAATTCTGTGAGGACCGGGCTGTGCAAATGGAAATCGGGCATTGGAGCCTGAAAGTATAGCGGCACGGATTCCTCGTAATTGCCCACCAGCAGATCGCATTGCGCTCTCAATCTCAACTGAAGCAAGGGATTCAGTTTTCTCTGGAGTTACTAGCTCCAGTGCAGTTCGTATACCAATCTCTGCAACTCTGACTGCTTGCGTTATTGCATCAATTTCAGCCGCATCCTTGACCTGTCGAAGCCGCCAGAGAACGCTTGAGAAGTCCTTGAAACCTGCATCGGGAAGTGATGATTTCAATCCCTCAAAATCACGTACGGAAAGCCATTCCTGCTGAAGACCGAACATTCCAGACTGCATACCAGTTTCATGGATGGTTTCTTTGATGTGACTCCAAAATGAATCGGCATGAGTCGGATACCATGTATCAGTTCTGTGGGGAGTGAAATCCCGCACTTCAGACATAACAGAATCTTGTCCAAGTGCTTCCTTCTGAAGATTCGATATCAGGAGGAGAGGAGTCTTACCATTTACTACAATACATGCGGTTGGAAGGTAGTATTTCTGGGTTTGATACCCTGTGATGTACTGGACATCCTGCGCACGAGTAATAAGAAGAACATCGACTTCTTCACGCTGCATTGCTCGGTGTACTTTTTCCAGTTTCTGTGGTGTAAATTCCATAGCAGGTATCTCATTTGTAGATACACAATTCCCTATGCAGCGAAATAATGTGTCTGAGAATGTCGATTTTTGGATGGCTTTTAAGCTTCTCGCCGACAATGAAGTGGATACTTGTTTCAGAGAATAAGAATGGCGGGACCGCCCAGACTACCGCTTCCCGGGAAATCCGGGACAGATTCGAACTGGGGAAAACCAACTCCGCAGGCTGGCGCCTTATCCATGCTAGACTACGGCCCCAGTCGCAGAAACTATGTTCAACTTATATTCTCTTCGTTGTGATTGCCTCGAAGTAATATGGTACTACTTGATATCCTGCTAAGCAAGGGTCATTAGATTGACAATTGCCTTACCATTTCTCTTTGTTACTCTGAGTGTGTGTTCAGAAGTTTGTAGCACAAAACTCTCCTCTTCATCAAGATTCTCAAGAACCGTTTTCCCCATTGGCCCATTGAGATACCTCGTGAAGCGAACCACCACAGGATGCTTAGAGGTTCCTATTCTTTCTATATTCCGCATTGTGGACAACCCCGACTCGGAAATTAGTCTGTATGGACTCTTTTAAACTACCTAACCTATTTCTTGCATTTGATGTAAGTGAACATCAACAAGAAACTTCTGTGTTCCACCTCTCTCTTGCCAGTGTCACCACCTTCTCGCAAATTCCATGAGAATTTGCAAAAATTAGCAAGAGCTTTGTCTGTCATCATCGAGATGGAATCCCTCCAGCAGACCTGGTCTCTTTCTCCTGTCTTCGTGCTGGTCCATCACTTCCAGCGACAGATAGAGTTTCCACAGTTCTTCCCACGGCAGGGTCATTATCACCCTTCTCAGTGCCATCACTGAAACGAAGAAGGCTCGATTGAGCATGGTGAACGGCCGCGGACTCTCTAGGGCCTGATGTTGGTCCTTTCACGGAGAGTAAGGACTTCCCTCTTGACAATCTCTTCGAGATTCTCATACAGGCTTTCAGCTGTGAGCTTTGTTTGATTGCACTATCCCACTCGCCTAGTCCGTTCATGTAATCTAGTTCAGACTCCAGCTTATAAACTACAATTGATTTGAGAAAAGAGACAAATGGCGGGCACGACAGGATTCGAACCTGTGACATCCAACTCCGGAGGCTGGCGCCTTATCCATGCTAGACTACGTGCCCCACTTCGCCTGAATACGGTCAGCTATAAAGGATTTTGCTCATGAAACGAGTTCATCCGGGTCAATAGCCCACCAAGCACCCCTCTTACCCTCGCGTTCACCACGTTCATGATGTAGAATCTCATGACCTAGTTCACTCTGTGCCCGTTGATTAAGTTTTGAGATACGATCTACGATAGTACGACGTTTACTCGAATTGCTCAGAAGGTTTTCAGCTAGGTCAGGAGAGGAAGCCCCTCGATGTTGCAGGATGTAGGCTAGTATCTTTCGATCTAATTCATCACGACAAACGCGGGTTTTGATGAGTTCATTCAACTCTCCTCGAAAAACACTCGTATCCCGTTGTTCCTCCAAGAAATCTACTCGTGCGGTGAGTTGTCTCACTTCTTCCATTAAGTCATAGATGACGGGAGGGATCTCTTCATCTAGGCGTTCCAGAATAGCTTCACGAATGAATCTCTGTCGACCGCTTTCACTCACAAGCTCGTCAATCCGGTCAAGGGTTTCTCGATCCAATCTTAGTCGAATACTGACCTTATCGCTCTTGGGTGATTTTGCCATCTTTATGAATCGCCTCACTCGCCATGCAAAAGCAGTTGAATTGCGAAAGGAATACCCAACGACACAGTTATAACAATTGGCAATCGAGGCATCGAGAATACGGATAGGAGTTAAGCCTCAATGGTAAATACTGAGAAAGCCGTTAAACGCGACCGAACCAGAATGATAAAGGGCCAGAACCCACAACAGATTGACTTCAAGAGAATGCGAAAGGCTCGTGAGGCAAAGACAAAATATTGGGCACTTAAGAAAAAGGCTCAACGTCCAGATTTCGTGGCTGTTGTCGAAGATAAGAAGAAGCCCAAGAAAGAAAAGAAAGTCAAGAAGCCTGAACTCGAAGTTGTTCAAGATGAACCAGAACTTGAGATCATTGACGAGGAACTCGATGAGATTTTCTCCCTTGATGACGAAGAGTTAGAAGACGACATTGAGGACGAAGTCGAGTAAACCATCGTTACAATTCGAAGCCAAGGGTATAAATTACCCTTGTTCTTGCAATAAATGGGTCTTCCATATGTCTAGAACTGCATCGGTCATTCTGCTCGCGTTGATTCTATCAATGTACTTAGTAACCCCGCTAATACCAGTAAACATGGCAAGTATTGAATCACCTGTGCGTGTTAGCAGTACAAGTGCTGTCAATACCGCAATGATACTTACTGATGAATCACATAGTGCTTGGGGCTCTGATAATTGGTCACCAGGCAATTGCTCAGAGTTAGGTGCATTATTAATGCACTACAACAACACAGTACACACCAATTTGGATGAATCATTGGACAGTGGAATTCTAGATAATTATGATATTTTGTTCTTGTTCTTCCCACAGATTCCATACACACAATCAGAGGTAGATGCCATTCATGCGTTTGTTGATGGTGGTGGACACCTAGTCATGTCGGGAGTGTCTTACAGACCAAGCGCTTGGAATTTTACAAATCAAAATCTGAATCCGGTATCTGAACCTTATGGAATTACGTTCAACGACGACTCAAAGCTCTGGGTAGCAAAAAGATCGGATGGAGTCTTTCCAGACCATCATCTATTCTATGGAGTCAATCATATTACCAATAAGATTGATGGCATACAGGGTTGCAGTCTCAATGCAGAGAGCCCTGCTGAAGCGCTGATTGTTAATCCTAATGATCTCATTGGACTTGCCATAGCTGAAACATCCGGTGGCAAGGTAATTGCTGCTCCAAGTCCAGCCGCATTCATGGATTACCGAAAATCAAACACATATCAACCAGATCCTCAGAATCACATTCAATTAACGATTAACGTAATCGACTGGCTTATGGGCAATGATGAACGAATTGCAGAAATGCCAGATGAAACCATAATCAAGGTAGGAAGCGGACCCAATCTTTCGCCCTCAGAAGTTGAAGACTATACGATGTTCGTAGGCTTAATTCATGATCATACTACTTACAGCGATGGGAGGGATATTCCATCAGAGATGGTGATGGCGGGAATAAATGCGGGTCTGGACTTCATGGTAATGTCGGACCATTCTTGGGAATCTGTTTCGAATGTCGGTATTAATGGAGCGCTTGCCTGCAAGTCATTATTATTCCCATATGGAACAGATATGCTCCTCGTGGTGGGTGCAGAGCTATCATACGGGCCACATGTAGTTGGCTTTCCATTGACTGAAAATATTTGGTTTGGTGATATGCAAGAAAAAGTTGATGCAATTCATGACCAAGGGGGAACAGCCATTCTAGCCCACCCAACACTCGGCCAGGGATATAAAGAACCCTGGGAAAATTATGATGTATACGGATACGACGCTTTCGAAGTCATAAACACGAACTTTATGCAAGGTCTTGGTGAGGGCGCGCTTTACAGGCCCTTCGACGCAGCTAGTGATGGCCACGATGCAAATTATGTAGGTAATACCCTCAATGCAATATTCGTAAAAAACCCTTCAGGCCCTAACGGATCATTATCCCAAGAGGACATTCAGGATGCTGTTGTGAATAGGCGCTTGGTTGCGCTTCAGAAAACTCTGAAGGTTGTCCTTGGAGAGTCAGTGTGGGTAGATCGATACTTTGAGATACGAGATGAGGCAGAAACTGCACTGGTCAATGCAGCTGATTCCATTGAACAGGCACAGAATGACGGAGTTACAGCTGAACTGTCAATGGCATATCTTGCATCTGCTACGAATGCGATGGAGAATCAGAACCCATCTAGAGCATTGCTATATTCTGAAATTGCGTCATCAGAGGATATGCTAAATCTAGGTCTTAGTGTTGAGCCACTTGGTCTACTCGAACCGAATCACGAAGCGACACTTTCATTGACTTTGACTAATGGTAGAGCGGCTGAAGCCAGTGTGAATGTGACTCCATTCCTAACTACCTCAATTTCATTTGATCAGGCATTTGGGCTTCTACAGTCACCTACAGAGAGTTCAGATACGTTCAGCTTTACAGGTACAACCGACAAATTCGGATTTACACGTATCATTTTGAGTATTCAAGAAATAGGCCGTGCCGACCAGATTCGGCCTGTCACCATTATGGTAGGGGGATTCATTGGCAATCTAACGGTATACAGTGAACAGGGAGAAGGTGGGGAAGTACTTGTTCTAGATGTCTTTAAGAATCGTGAAGACTACAAGTATATTGCTTCTGCAGAAGTTACATACGACGATGGAAACGGAGAAAACACTACATCCTTGATCAATCTAGGAGACCGTTATAGTGTAAGTCTAGGCCCATTCGCCATAGGAACCAATGTTACATACGTAGTTTCATTCACCGATACATTGGGGAACACTTACACCTACGACGAAGGGTTTTTTGTTTTGGAAGGAAGTGGATTGTCAGTTGACCCAACAATTCTTGCAATCGTAGGAATTGCGGCGATAGGAGTTCTAACATTAGTCATCGTGCTTATGAAAATCAAAAAGTGAGATAGTCGCATAGACAGTTGGAATCTCATATCATCAGATGATAACAGGAACGCTTTAGTGGCAATGCGTTGACAATCATCTGAAGGCTTGTAGCTCCTACAAGACCCTCTGTTGGCAGTGGAAGGTGAAGCATATGACAACCCTTCATGACATCGTAAAGCACCTAGAGGCTTTAGCGCCGCGAGATTACACTCTCCTAGGCCAAGAAGGATATGTAGAGGTGGGTCCCAGTATAAGATCTGAACAGACTAAAACCACTATCAATAGGGTAGTTGTTACAACCTATCCTTCATCAAAAGCTGTTGCGAAGGCAAGCCAAGAGAAAGCCAACCTGCTCATATCCTACAGACCTATGTTTAAGAAAAGCATACGTCAGATCTCCGGATTAGACCTCGTAAGGATTCGATTGCTTGCAAAGAATTACATCTCAAGTTATGTAGTCGGAAGTGCATGGATTAGTGCCAAGGATGGACTAACTGATGCATTGGTAGATGCACTGAATCTAAGACAAACGAGTAATTTCAATATTCAAGGACCCCACTCGACTTTGGTCCCTATAGGAAGATTTTGTGAACTTCCAAGTATCATGAACCACTCGGGATTTGCCAACTATATAGCCTCCAAACTTGAGATTCCCTCAGTAACCTTTACAGGGAGATTGGATGATGATGCATCGCAGGTTCTAGTATGCGCCGGTTTCTCATTAACTGAGGATATGTTGCTCCAGTCGCTGAAAGAGAATGTGAAGACAGTAGTTTCTGGAGAAATATCTCCGGAAGTAAGATTCGGGGCATACGAATATGGAATGAACATCTATGAACTGGGTGCATTTCACACCGAAAAACCAGGGATGATGAGATTACGTCATCAACTCAGCCTAGAGTATCCAGAGCTCAAGATAGAATTTGTAGAAACTGAATCCATCACACAATCACTAAAACCCTATACCAAAAACATGGCATAGGTCAGGTCTTGGTTTCTGAAGGCCGTCTGATCAGCACAACGTTCCTATCACGATCACATCCTACATGTCTAGCAACAGTCATGCATTTTGTTCTCATTATATGTACAGTGGGTGCGGTTGGATCGAATTCGGTCATTGATTCATAATTGCCCATTCCCTTGGCGACGATTAGCTCAGTAGATTCTAGCTGTTCAATGAACTCCTTTGAATTACGTTCATGATTCACGCCGATAGCAGGGGCACCTGTGTCAAGTACTCCATCACAATGATCATGAAGACCTGTTTCATCAGCATCAAGCATGGTCGCATCGTTAAGAATCGGTCCACCCTTGACAACAGCAAAAACCTTTGGTCCCAGTTTTCTAATTTCACGGATTAGAATGATATCAAGAACAGCCTCTCCAGCATTGTCCATTAAGTAGAGAAGCTCTGTAGCCCCTTTGCAGAGTTCATAGAATTCATCTATCTGATCAATTGCTATATCAGATTCAACTCTATCAATGATTTCCCTAAGTTCATCTAAAGTGAATTTGCGTCCAGATACATCGAATTCAATAGCATTTGCTGCGGCTGCAATCAGTGTGGCCATCCGGAATCGTTTTTCTGGGTCT
>JARGGA010000069.1:10197-12115 GCA_029210805.1 Candidatus Thorarchaeota archaeon | reverse complement strand
GTCTATGAACGAGTATGCCGCATCATGTTCCTTGGCCATATTCAAAGCTCCTGATACAAATTCATTCAGAGCGTTCACGGGAATTTTGAAATCTGTGAAGACGACAACAGAAACCTTTGTGCCAATTGGATCTATAAGCTTGACGGGTTCTTCATCGATAACAACAATTCCAACTACTGTCCCTTCATATATGAAGACCCAAAACGGAACACCTCTTGACCTGTAGCCACCAACATGGTCTGCAAGAGTTTCTTCATATTCTTTTAATTCTGGATCATCGTGTGAGTATGTTTTCATAAGCTTCGCTTCATTTCTTATTTTCAATCCTTTTTTCAAATCATTCCTGAAATCAAAAAGGACGAAGGACTTGCACTTGAATAAAGCCAAGTATTCAAGCCCTAAACCCTGATACTGTGTTCCAACTGTCTAAAGTAAATCCGATAGAACTGACTGTAGTGCGGCTAAGTCATCTTGTTTTTCGGGGTTTACAACAAAGCAGTTGACGATCTCTCGTGTTTCCTTTGGCTGCAATTTCACAGTCAGATCAAGTGTACTCATCATCATGAATGGTCCTAGGAAGATACCCATCATTCCCGGAAGAGAGCCAGGAGAGATTACTCCCAAACCTTCACTGTCTGTGTCCGAATCGCCTTTTCGTACCCAGAGTGCGTTCGATGAAGGAATTGGCACAGCAGGAATTTGTCCAGAGTAGATATCCGTAACACGTCCCTCCCACTCAGTTCTAAATACCATTTGTGATGGGTCACCGTCAAAGCCAGGATCGACATATAGTGAAGGATAGAATGACACCGGAGCGGATGTGACATTATCAATAATCCAGCGAGTCATTATCAGTGGACTACCTGGAGTAGTCAGATATTGAAGTCTGATCTTGACTCCTCTTGTAGTGACTTGGACCTTTCCGACCCAAGATACCTCTACTCCTTTCCAAACTCCATGTTCGATAACTTTCGCCTTCATCTTCTCACGATTTGTTAGAGCTCCTGTGAGATCTTCATCAAAGGCATCATCCCAAATTACAGGTTGAACTCCCCCAAAGTAATTTTGAAGCATTCCACCAGGTTTGGGTTCAGCAGTTGGGAAAGTTGAAACAAGCAACTCGGTTCCTTTGCTATTCTTTAGAGAGTATAGACAACCTCCATAATCAGCAGAAACTTTGAACTCGGTTAGTCCATTCCGAACAGTAAAGACCTTCAAGCCCTCTTCTTCTGATTCCTCTACAACAACTTTGTTTCCTGAAGCACCTAGTTGGATTATATGGAATGGAGTTCTTCTGGAGCTAGTCAGTGTCAAATTGAGTGAACCAGTATGAATTGCAAATCGATCTTGGATATCCTTTGTGGGAATGACTTTCATAGATAGCAATTCCTGATCCTGTAATGGATGTCCGTCCAGTCTAGAAAGGTCTTCTCTATCGTTTCCAGAAGGCTCAGCAAGATGCAATTCGGCCATCCACCCCTTTGGTGCGTCCACGGCCAAATTAACCGGTAATGGAGCCACAAGTGCCTTTCTTGCAGTTACATCAATCTGGTGTTCTCCAATGGATGTCATCATGACAGGAGAGATATCAAAATCGAAAGCTGGTCGAGATTTAATCATATCTTCAGTGATGTGCAAGTGTTGTTCTCGCAAAACTCTTGCTTGATATAATCGTCTTACATCCGTCCAATCTGTTGCATTGCAAACCATCCAAATTCTGGTCAGGCGACGTGTTTCTCCTGCCTCAAGAATAACACTTGGAGATTGAAGGAAAATTAGCTGACCCATTCCAACTCGGACTTCTTCAATTTCATTAAGATCCCAAAATTGACCTTTTACACCATTCTCATTAGAGGATGCCATCCAACCCTCTGAAAATGCTTCAGGGTTCCCAGGCAACACAGGATAAGAGAAGAAT
>JARGGA010000069.1:0-10097 GCA_029210805.1 Candidatus Thorarchaeota archaeon | reverse complement strand
CCAACCCTCTGAAAATGCTTCAGGGTTCCCAGGCAACACAGGATAAGAGAAGAATCCTTCACCTACGGCTTCTTCAATAACACCATCCTTGAGGGGAAGCCAAGACCTTCCAGGATTTAGACTAATGCCTCCTCCACCGCCATATATCCGAGCTTGCAATGTATGAGAATCTTTTCCAGTGTTTGTAACCCATAACTCATGAATAACAACACCGGTTCCTTTCTCGAATGTGGCTCTGTCCTCAACTAGTAGCGGTCGTTCGGGGTGTTTTGCTTTCATTGATAGAACTTTGTTTCCTTTGATATCCTTGTTCTCGAATTTCCTTGGAGCAAATCTGAAGGTATCAATACCAAAGGGTGGTCCTATCTGTGAACGTAGCATGAATGCACCCATTCTTGTCCCAGATGCGCTCCGCAGCCTTAGAATTGCTCCCTCATCAGCGAAGGTTGCGAAGTAGTTATCATTTGCAGCAGTCTTTTGCAGCAACCGATCGTCTTGGCCAATGGCAATAGCACCAATATCTAAACAATACACAGGAACTCTGAATTTGCGAGTAGTGATTTGATTGCCATTGTTTGAGAGAGTCATATGAGCCCAAAGATCGTACGTACCGGTTTCTAGACCATCATCTGCTTTAGATGTCACTTCAACACCTGCAAAGCCTTCAGCGGGCATCTCGATACTGTGTTCGCTAGGAGTAATCTTGAGAAGAGGTGATGGTGATTCGATGTGAATTGTCCCCGACCACTTCTCGGTTGATGCGCTCAATATTGAAAGTGGAACCGATGATTTTCCACCAGGTGAAATTCTTGTTTCATCTAATCTCATTCGCACCTCAGCAAGTGGCTTGATTACAAGACCAGTTTTCAGGTGGCATTTCTCGCCATCGATTTTCAGTTCAGCATCGATAACGGGGGTTCTTAGATTCTTTCGATGTATTGAAGCATCTGATCCAAGAACAAAGGGCACAACCCAAATTGCGTTCTCATTTGCAGGAATCTTTAAGGTTGTCGTAGAGTCCGCTGAAAAAGAAAGACCCTTGAATCCTTCAAGTTTAATAGGTACTTCCAATGCTTCGTTCGATTTGTTTTCAATCTCTAAGGTATAGTCTGTTGGGACTCCACACAGAACGTTGTGATTACTAACTTTGGCTACAATCTTCAGAGATTGCCAATTAGTGGATTTCTCAATTGATGTAATATCTCGTGAATGCTTATCTACTACAACTGAAAGGGAATCATTACCATTTTCGAATCTATAGGGAAAAACATCCATGCCATCTTCTGAGTATGCATCAGGTGCCTGAACAATCTCCCGCACATGAGCATCATACCAAGTTTTCTCGGAAGATAATTCATTGAAGAATGGACGACATACTGGATGGTTTAGAATACCAGGAAGGTAATCTTCCATCTGTACACCGTCACCAGTAGGATTCCACATCAACCCAACTTTCTTGTACAGAGGAACGGCTCTCATGTTTCCAGGCCAAGTGTTGAGATCAACTCTTGTCTTGCCCTTCTTAGTAACAATCTCAATGGCCTCGAGGAGAAGTCTCTTCCCAACCTTCCTGTTGAGAGCTTCAGGAGATACGCCGAGGGTGCCTACGTAAGCAGCATCTATATCTCTCCAGTGGTCGTGTAGTGTGCACATGCCTAGTGGTGTGTTAGTTTCCGAATCAAGCGCGAATAGAAGCGCAATTGCCTTCATCTTCCCATATTGGTTCTTAACACGGTCCTCGGTATAAGGTACGCCTTGAGTGAAACCACCCGGCCAGAGGTCATTCCATGAATTGAACATCTTCGCAAAAGCTGCGGCATAATCATCACTGTATTCTATAATCCTAATATTAGCAGGATCCGGCATTTCGGACTTGTTGGAATCTACCTGTTCGAACATCAATTATCGCCTTTCTGAATATCATTTTGAAATCATGTTTTGTAATAAGACTTCTAAATAGTGCAATGGGTGGTCACTGGATATTGTACTTCTGAGCCAAAGTGACCACTACACTGGTCACTCCACGAATAATGTGGTCACTTCATAGTAAGAGTTATCCCACACACGGATATTCGAAAGCCCAAGCAATGCCCGTTGAGAAATTCTATAGCGCATGCGCACTCAACTGTCCCGATCTCTGTGCGTATGTGGTTCACGTTGAGGATGGCAAAATTGTACGTTTAGAAGGAGATGAGAATCACCCTTATACATTAGGCAGATGCTGTCCAAAGGGCTATGCACATATTCTCAGAACGTACTATGAAGACCGTTTGAGATTTCCACTTCGGAAACAGAGTGATGGTACTTTCAAGAGAATTTCATGGGATACTGCATCGAATGAGATAGCTGAAAGAATGAATGAAGCAAAAGAAAAACATGGTCCAAGTTCAGTAGGCATTTACTCAGGTTCAGGAAATGACGGAATGGCTCCTCGTTATGCATCCCGTTTCTCGAATGCATTTGGTTGTAGGATGATACCTGGAATTGTTGAGATTTGCTTCGAAGGAGCCTATGAAGGAGCGCGTTTCAATGTCGGCCCATTTCCACCTCATGAATTGAGTGATTGGGCGAATTCAAAATGCATTGTTATCTGGGGAACAAACAAGTTCGAATCCAGCATTCGTAGCAAGCGTGTGATTCAGGAAGCGATTGATGGTGGTGCAAAGCTAATCGTTATAGATCCTCGAACTACACCTTATGCCAAAATGGCGGATATTCATACTACCATTAGACCGGGTACTGATGGCGCTTTGGCTCTTGGAATAGCAAATGAGATTATCCAAAGAAACCTGTACAATAAGGAGTTCGTTGAGAAGTATGTTGTCGGGTTTGAAGAGTATAAAGAAAGGGTTGCACAATACGACAAGAAGAGAGTCAGCGAGATTACTTGGGTTGATGTCAACACGATAGAAGAGATAGCAATCACCTTTGCAACTCATGGGCCGGCTCTAATTACTACAGCCCCTGCAGGAATGAATCACTATACAAATGGCACTTGGACGGCTAGGGGGGTCCATAGCATTCTGGCAATCTGCGGCTATCTCGGAGTATCTGGGGGAGGATTTCAATATCTTTCATCTGACAACAGCCCATTCAACAGTGCAGCCATCACTTTGAGCAACCTGCTTACTGATGATGTGGAGCCTGTGGTTCCTTCAGGAACCTATGTTCCAGAATATGTCTTGAGTCAAACGGAGTCACCACTGAAAGTTTTCGTGATTCAGGCAGCCAGCCCCGTAACGCAATGGCCAAACACGAACAGAACATTCAAGGCACTAGACAAGATTCCGTTCAAAGTTTGCATCGATCTTGAGCTAACCGACACGGCAAGACTCTGTGATATTGTTCTGCCAGCAACGCTCATTTTTGAGCATCATAACATCGTGCATAGTGAACTTCACAGGATTGTCCAATATGCCCCGCTGATAATAGAACCTATTGGAGAGGCAAAAAGTGAACTGGACATATGGACGGAGATTGCAAGAAGAGTGGGTATCAGTCAACACTTCGAGATTTCAGAAGTTGAAGCAATAAAAATGGTATTGCAATCTGAGGAATGCAAGCACATTACATTGGAGGAACTGATGAAGCATCCAGAGGGAATCAGAACAACGGCTCCATCAATTCCATTTGAGGACAAGAAATTTCTTACGGCATCTGGTAAGGTCGAGCTATACTCTGAGCAGCTGAAGAAGATGGGACATGATCCGCTTCCATTTCATGAGGAGCCGCTAGAGAGCCCCACTTCAACACCAGAAGTGTTCAAGGAGTATCCTCTCATTATGATATCAGGAAGATTGCGCGAGCGGTTACATTCACAATATACTACTGTTGAAGTTGGAGGGAGTGTCAGAAGTTACTCACATTGTACTAGTTGTCAAAAATGTGTGAAGGATTGTCCTGATGAAGCAATCAGTCTAACTTCGCCAACACCAAGACAGATGCAGGATCACCTTTCTTCAGAGTCTGAATCACAAGCACCACTCCGGCAGAAACTCGGAGGCTTGGTCAAAAGTCTGGCAGTGAGTATGGAGAACACACCAGTTTCAGTTCCAAGTGAAATGACGGGTATGCTAGTTCCAATCTGGGATGCTACAAAATGTATCGGATGCAGAGAATGTGAATTAGATATATGTCCATACGAAGTAGTGAATCAGCCATTAGTAATGAAGAATAGAAGCGAGATTAAACGGAAGAGAATGTACCTTAGAATGCATCCTTCAACCGCCCATCAGCTTGGACTCAACGAGGGTGACAGAATCGATATTGAATCAAGAAGAGGATTTGTTGAAGGAGTACGATTGGAACTAACCCAAGATATCGACCCTCGTATTGTATGGTCCTCGGACGGCTGGTGGGCAGAAGATGGCAACATCAATCTGTTAACGGAAGATAATCACACGGCTTTCGGGCATACACCTGGTTTCAATTCAGTGTTGGTAAGAGTAAAAAAATCCAATTCGGGTTGAAAACGCTCCTTCATTCATATGAACAACAAGGTCATTGATATACAATATACTGTAGTGATGATTAGGTGCAGCAAAGCCAGTGGCATAACGACCTTTGTGAAGTCCATGAAGGTTATCTTCTTTTGACCTTTCTCGGCCAGGCTCATTGCAATCATATTGGGGGCATCTCCAAAGGGAATTGCATACCCTCCAATGTTTGTTCCTGCCATCAATGCCATAGGAACAACCGGATTCAAGGAACCTAATTCCAATGCAAGTTCTGAAAGCACTGCCGCAACAGGAATGTTATCAATTGGTGAGAGTACGAAACCAGGTATCCAAATCATAAATATGATAGCTATCACAATATTGCCACCTGTTATGGCAATTAGCCCAGCGCCTAATTCTGCAACAATATTGGTTTCAACGAGAGCCACAATTAATCCAAACAATCCGATCAAGAAGAATAGGGTTTCCCAGGACATTTGGTGTATTAGCTCCTTCGCTCGCCTCTGTGAAAACACAAGCATACCGGATGCCACTAGGAGCGCCACGGCGGTTAGTTGCACTCCCATCATGAACCCGATAACAAGAAACGTCATGGCAACAATTGAAAGATAAAAATCGCGTCGAGACTTGATCATACTTCCAGGAGGAATCAAGAACAGAAACTCTGTATCGTAGGATTTGTCTTCGGGCCATGCATCTCTGAAATACCATAGCAGTAACGGAACTGTCACCAAGAAGAGGATAAGAACCAAAGGCATCATGACAATGAAGAGCAACCCGGCGTCAATGCCAGTCAAGAGCGCAATCACCAGATTTGGGACTGAGCCTACTATCGTTGGAATTGAAGCCAAATTAGCTACGACAACCTCTGAAATAAGAAGTGGACGAAAGTCCATATTGATAGCACTACATACCTCGACAGTGAATGTACCCATAACAAGCATAGTGGGCAATGGATCCAAGAAAAGTGAGATTCCCAAAACGAAGAGCAAGAAGGTTACGAACACTTTTCGAGGATTGCCTTTTGTTCGTCTCATTAGCAGTAAGGATATGTACTGAAACATACCTGATGAAGCGGCTACAGCAACAATGATCAGCATAGCTGCAATGAACATTATTGATGCCCAGTCTATGAGAGTAATGTAGGTATCAAATGAGATGCCAAGCCCAAGGTAAAGGACCACTCCAGCAAGGGACATCCCAAATAATGCAGTAGCAGTTTCATCAATCTTCTCAGACATTATCACAATTAGAGTGGCGACGAAAATGACAAGTACTATTATTGCTGGAATATCCATTTTCTTCAACGTGTTTTATTCAGACTCTCGCTCTATTAAACAGTATGAGAAATTCGCAGATCCTGTAATCATTCTGGAGATTCCATCGGGGGCCAATCGCTCATCATTTGGCGAATAGTGACAATCTGACCCAGATGGTAGGAGTTGTGCTGTGCAATCATCTGAAATGCCCAATGCTTTGTTCCTTCTGGCCATGATGGCATTCCTGAAGAAAGATCTACTTCATCAGCCAATGCAGACATTCTTTCGATACCTGCGAGGAATCTCATTGATAGTGCATTCAATTCATCATGGGTGATACTATCAATGGGTTCTGGCCAATTCTCAATCTTTGATCGAGACCAATTCACTTCTTTCTCTTTTACTGCATCAATAGTAATATCTTGCCAAAACACTAGATGATTCAACAACTCCCAAATGGTATGTGTGCTGCTATTCATTCTCTTTACAGCAATATCTGGCGTAATATCTTTCAGAACTTTCTTTGGAGGTGAGTGAATATGAAAAGCAATCAAACCCTGCTTAAGGGTGGTTCTAGCAACATCGGTCATAGCGGGATACAATGTTTTTATCCCCATAACTCTTTGGCTCAAAGCGGGTTCTTCTTCTGTCGGGGTCTTCACATGGATTAGTCGTAAAACGTGACTCCTCTTTCTATGTCTGAATACTCTTCGGTTCTATCAGTTTCCTCTTCCTCCTTATCATAATAGGATCCTGATGATTTAGCAGGCTCAGTTGATGCCAATGTGGCAATCCCTTGATAGTCAGTTAGCGAGGTGTCCGAAATATCATTTCCTCTTTCATCTTTGATGATCCAACCATCACTTGCTTTCATGGATCGGAAAACCCAATCATCCTTGCAGGCAGAGCGAAATGATTGAGAGGGGGTTCCAGAAATGATATGCTCTTTACGAGTTATTTCATCAAAAACAACCCTCTGCATAAGGGAGGGGTTTCGTGGTTTTGCTACGAACAGATGAGTCGGAGTATTGCCTTTTACCATGACTGAGACTGCTCCTGTTACCAGGACATATAGAATAACAAGGAATGTCCCCATGATAACGAAAAGAGAGGTGTTGACTCCAAGGTATGTTGTGAAAATATATCCACTCACAATAATCGCAATAATGATAGTCACAGAGCAAATTCCGGTTTCTTGAATACCGCGACCCACTCTTTACATCCTCCTAATCATAATAGGTTACACCCTGATCAATGGAAGTGTATCTGTCGCTTTCATCATCTTGTGATTCATTTGGTTCACCCGTGTGGTATTCTGTGGCCTCAGTTCTGCCAAGAACTCTAAGCTCTGCTATACCATGGAAGGATTCCAGAGTAGAATCTGTTATGTCATTCCCTCGCTCATCGACAATTGCCCATTGTGCGTTCTTTGATACACCTGTAAAGGGCCACTCAGTCCTTAGCAATTGACGGAACGTAGAGGTGGGGTGTCCGCTTACGATATGCTCATCACTGCTACTCTTGTCAATAACAACCCGTGGAATATGAGAAGGATTCCTTTTTTTCTGAGGGAGATAGATCCCTTTCGGCGGTGTAGATGGTGCCCGGTAGGAAAATGAAACGCCTGTTCCGGTTGCAATGTTTAGGAGAAGAATGATGAACCCCAGAAGAGCCAATGGATATGTTATCAGAAAAAAAAATCCATGCATTCTGACCAAGTGCATTCATTATGTCGAGAGCATTCACAGTCACAGCTGCCGCAATGGACACGACACTAAATAGAACCTGATTCTTATTCATTCCCACCACAAATCACCTTACTTTGTATAAGTATAAGCTTGAAGCCTAATATTCTTTCACACTTATTTGCAGTGATTGCACTACCTTTTTCTCCTATTAAAGAAGGATGGCGAGGAGTGATCCAATTGATTGAAGAAGTAAACGATGAGAATATCACAGAGGTTCTAGATATCATAGGAGAATCGCCTTTTGATAACATCATTCTCATCGCTGATTTGACCCAACTGAAAGAGTGGTGTGAAATAAAACTGGTGCGCTCGAATGGGAGTATTCAAGGAATCTTCTCGTTGTATAGAGACCTCGATTTCCTTGCCGGGGCATTTTGGGTGCAGGATGCAAGAAGCCTGAAAATGCTTGTTGATAGTTATGGTTCAACTCTTCAAAATGTAGAGATGGTTTTCATTTGTACTAAACAACAATTGCAGATGCTTCAAGAAATTGCTGAGAAAATCGAACCAATAAAAGAGCGTCAAATGGTCATGGAAGCCCCTGACAAACTTGTGTGTAAAGAGGTAGCTCCTGTAGATAGACTAACAATGAACGATGCCGAGGAATTGAGAGATCTTTACAGAGTTTGTGGTACCCCAGCTTGGACACCAAACGCTCTTAATTTTGGACCATTTTATGGAGTAAGAGATGAACAGGGGAAAATTGTGTCTGTTGCGGGAGTTCACTTTGTGACGAAATTTGGTTCAGAGATAGGGAATGTAGCAACTCATCCCAATCACCGTCGCAAGGGATACGCAATCTGTTGCATTGCTGCTACGACCAAGGAAGTTCTCAAAGGGTCGGATAGAGTATTGCTCCATTTCTTTGAAGATAATATTGGAGCAAAGAGATTGTATGAAAAGATGGGATTTGTGTATTCACCCGTTGATCCGGTGTACTTCACAAAAGCAACTCTTGGGTGGAAAAAAAGAGGAAAGAGGGGATAGCACCCCTCAATCTGAAATTAGGTTCTGCGTAGAAGAACATAACCGCCTACAAGAATTACAACTGAAGCTCCCAATGCACCCACAATAAGCATCATTGTAAACTCGCCGCCACCATCGATAGAGGTAGGAGTGGGCGTGCCAGATGTTCGCTCAACAACAAAGAAGTGATTGTGGTTATAGGTGAGTTCAGTAAATTCACCAGCTATGTACTCAGTTACATTGAAGGGACCTGAGGTAACCCACTCTGTAGCAGGAGGGTCAGGCTGATAGGTCTGCCAATCATTGGGTTCAATTTCCTCGAATACATGCTTTGGAATAATTTCATCATAACCGCGGAGATGTAGATTCCAATAGGATTCGGTGTTGAATTCAACAATAACTGTGTAAGGTGTCGGAGCGTAAGCAGCGACCATTCCTACCGAGTCATAGGAAGATGATTGTCTGTGCAGACAACTATACAATACCCGCGATTTTCATTAATAGGCATCAATGCACGAGTGGCTAGGTGTGAGAATGAGTATAGATATTTGCGTAGATAGAAGGCACTGAAACGCATATTTTGCAAAAGAAGGAGAAATACTAGTCCAGAAGCGTTAGCAGGAACCTATATGTCCTAGTGATTTCGTGAATCGTCCTAAGGAGACTATATTCATGGATCCAAGAATTGAGGAACATGCCAGGATCTTAGTCGAGTGGAGCACTGAGATCAAGAGAGGTGACAATGTTGCTATCGTTTCAAGCCCATTGTCTCATGACCTTGCAGTAGCTGTAGCAAGAAAAGTTGCAAAGGCTGGTGGACAATCTCTCACATTGATGACAAGTGAAGAAATCACTCGTGCTACCTATGATGGTGCAGACGATGATGCTCTAAGCACTGAACCAGCTCACATGAGAGCCCTTATCGAAAAGTGTGATGCATTCATCTTCATTAGATCACCTATGAATACTATGGCCCTTGCAAATGTTGACCCCAAGAAAATAATGCTATCCAACAAGGCTAATCAAGAAATCAGCGCAATTCGGCTTTCTAAGAAGTGGTGTCTTACAGTACATCCTTGCCTAACTCTAGCACAGCAGGCAAATATGAGTATGGATGAGTATCAGGATTTTGTGTATGGTGCAACTCTCGTTGATTGGAAAGAAGAAAGCAAGAACCTCTTTCTTATGAAAGAGCATCTAGAAAATCATTCGGATATTAGATTCATTGGACCAGAAACCGACCTCTATGCAAAGACAGAGGGACGCATTTGGATTGCATCCGATGGTAAACACAATATGCCAAGTGGTGAAGTGTTCACAGCCCCCGTTGAGGATACAGTTGAAGGAAAGATATACTTCGATATCCCGTTCCTGCAGATGGGCAAAATCATCGAGGGAGTTCGATTGACGTTTGAGAAGGGAGAGGTTGTTGATTTCTCAGCAGAGAGGTCAGAAGAGGCGCTAAAGGCAGTCATCGAAACCGATGAGGGGTCACGACGCTTAGGCGAGATGGCTATTGGTACAAATAGAGGAATTCAGCAGTATACACTGAATATGCTCTTTGACGAGAAGATAGGTGATACAATCCATTGTGCTCTCGGCCGTGCCTACAAGGATAACAACGGAGTAAATGATTCTGCGGTGCATGTGGATATGATCAAGACGAT
>JARGGA010000068.1 GCA_029210805.1 Candidatus Thorarchaeota archaeon | reverse complement strand
GATGGAATCCCTCCTACAGACCTGGCCTCTTTCTCCTGTGCTGATGCTGGTGTATCACTTCCAGCGACAGTGAGAGTTTCCACAGTTCTTCCCACGGCAGGGTCATTATCACCCATTTTGATCTTGTCACCAAAATCAGAAAGGCTCGATTGAGCATGGTGAACGGCCGCGGACTCCCCAGAACTTGATAATGGTTCTTTCTTGGAGAGTAAGGACTTCCCTTGAGAAGGCTTCTTCTTTTGAGCTTTCGGCTGTGAGCTTCGAGCAATTGCACTAGCCCACTTGCCTAGTCCTCTCACAGAGTGTAGTGACTTTGTGAGCGTAAGTAGACGTGCCGCGATATTGATACTACCATTCCTGTCAGCATTGGTCTTGTGACCGCAGGTTGGACAATAGAAGTAATTCTGCTTGGATCTCTTACCCTTGCTTCCACACTTCCAGCAGATGATGGACGTCCACATCTCAGGGACAGCCCTGAATCTTGGGTCCTTTCCATCAACCTTCCATCCTAGCTGAGCCAGTCCATGTTTCAGACTGTCGGTTATCCTTGCGAAAGCCCAAGAATGTATCATTCCTCTGAACCTTCGCCCTTGGTAGTTTCCTTTCCTCGCACGTACTCGTATATTCTTCAGGCGACCAATGGCAACGTAGAGTGTGTATTTTTCAGATAGATTAGCAATAAAGTCGAGGAGTTGTCGAACAAGGAATCGATCATATTCCCGAGCCACGT
Source organism: Candidatus Thorarchaeota archaeon (assembly GCA_029210805.1). GTDB lineage: Archaea > Asgardarchaeota > Thorarchaeia > Thorarchaeales > Thorarchaeaceae > MP5-2226. Next base: position 11,388 of record JARGGA010000068.1, on the reverse strand, counting down.
TCTCTCTCTCAAACCGAATTCGACGGAGCCTCTTTGAAACCTCATCGGAATCTAGTCTATTGTTTTTTCGAGTGTGCATCTCTTTCTTTTTTTTTCTTGAACGTGAGATGGAGACGTTTCTGAAGAAACAGGGGATTGTCATAGATCGGAGATTGAGAGATACGATACAGAGGGAGATTGAAGACTGGCTTGTGGAGTATCATATAGATGAGAGTGTAAAGGAGGTCGAGCTTGAGTCGGTGTCGATTGGAAATGATTCAACAGGAGGGAGAGTCATCTATGTGACTTTGGTTTCGGAAAACGAATCTCACGTGGTCCCAGTAACAGGACATCTCCATGACTATAAAAGATTTGGAGGAGCTCGCAAGAAAGAGTTTGTTGAGGAGGTCGAATCAGTATTAGAAGAGTACAACCTCAACGATGAGGATAGAGAGGAAGTAGTGAGAAATTGTGTGGGATTGATGAGAAGGGAAGGACTGATCAAAAGATGATGATTGCATAGAGTTCACGGAAGATTCATACACATAGTGATATCAAAAAAAGTCTGTCAGTGAGCTCTGTTGTGTATCCCCTCGGACATCTTCTAATTTCTTTATTAAATTCTCGATAGAACTTTGTACTCTACTGACACTGAAATCATGGCCTGAACAAAGCATCGTGGTCAGTTTCTCAAGATCTGGATTACGCCACTCTGGAGTTGACACATCAATTCGAGGAGAATTCAGGAAGATTTCACGAATCTCCTCATATGGAAATTCAATCTTTTTGTTCTCTTCCTTAATGATGACCTCAAGACACCCATGTTTTTTGATAAGTTTCAGTGCAGTCTTAGGGCCGACATTTGGTACCTTGTCATTATAATCAGTGCCTATTAGCATAGCAATGTCGATTAGCTGCTCTCGAGTTAGACCAAGTAATTTGAGATTCAAATCAAGATCAATAACCTCTGGACTGATTGTTTTGAACGTCTTTGCGCGTGAAACACGTCTACGTCCCGAAATGGAGAGATTCTTAATCATTCTAGGACAATTGTAGAGCAACGAATCATTGTCCTGACTTGCACTAGCCCAGACAATACCTTCACGAGCCATCTGTGCCGCCAATGCCTCTCCCTCAGATGGTGCTTGGATATGAGGGATGCCCATCGCAGAAAGCAGACTCTTACTCTCTTCAATCATATCTTTAGTCAACCTAGAACTCGCTTGACCAGCCTTTCGGGCATCCTCAATCCTGCCTTCTTTCTTAGCTTGCTGCCACTCCGTGTAGGCGGTTTCTCGGATTTCTCTACGACGCTCAACCTCTTTTGCCTTCAGCTCGGGGGACTTGCCATCAAAAACATAGACAGGAAGAATTCCATGTTCAAGAAGAGATATGTTACGATAGAAAATACCGCTAAGGTGACTTGTGACCTGTCCTTTCCGGTCCATTAGAGGGGTTCCATCGGGCTGTCGTATGCTTGCCAGAAATTGGTAGAGTGTATTGAATGCATCAACTGCTATCTTCTTACCACTAAGTTCAGCAAGTGAAATCGATTGAGTTTGAATTATGTCACCAAGCTTGGTTCCCACGGAATCTACTCCAGAGTATAGGATATTTTCAGTAACTTGGGTCATATAATAGTTAAGGGAGGCCTGGAAAACTAATCCGCGTCCTCTTCGTTAAGTTTATAATCTTCCCTCAAAGTGGGGCGAAGGACCAGCACAAAAAGACTACAATCTGGTGATAATTTGTCGACATTGAAAGCAATACGATGCACATCATGCCACGGTTCAGTTTCACCCCAGGAACACAGCGTAAAGATGAGTTGCCCGAACTGCGGAGAATTTGAAATCTGGCGCTGCGAATCATGCAGGCGCTTTTCCAATAGATATACCTGTCCAAATTGCGGGTTTGAAGGACCATAATTTTCAAGGAGTGAATGTATTTGGCAAGAGTCATTATCACAGTAAGGGTTATGCCCGAAGATGTAGACGTGGATCTTGATGATCTGCTTGAAAGAATTAAGCAGAACGTTCCAGATGGTACCGACGTGAGAGCCAACGAAGTTGTACCAGTTGCATTTGGTCTCAAGGCACTTCGGGTTAATTTTGCTCGAGATGAGTCATTGGGCGGAACTGATGACATCGAAGAAGCCATTGGTAATCTTGATGGTGTTGCCCAAGTAGAAGTTGAAGTCGTATCGAGAATCTCCTAGTACGAATTTTCTGACGGTTTTTCGGGCACATACACGTATGGCGCCAGGAGAGTATTTCGAGAGTGATGCTGGAGTGCTGTATTCATGGAATCCAAAGGCCGATATCTCATACGAGGAGATTGAAGTCAAGAGTGGTCCACTGAGTCCCCTAAGACCAATAGTCGAGAATGACAGAATACTCAATGGTAAGTATATCCTCCCTAAGAGTGCAGATGAAGTCCTTGATACCGAATTAGGGGAAGATCTCTTGATGGTGGCGACACCCAATATGCATGGATATAAAGAAGGATGGAAAAAGTGTTGGAAAATCTGGTTCATAATAGGAAGGATTGGAGAGAAACTGAATGAGATACAAGATGAGTTCGTAACAATTCAAGACATTGGCGTATTCTTTGAGTGCATGCAGATCATTGATACCATAACTGGAAAAAGATATCCAACCAGCATCGCATTCAAGAAGTTGAGCGAAGTAGACCTACCCCCCGAGGTCAGAGAAAGAGGACGAATTCAAGAGTTCATTGCTCTGAAAGAGCATTTTGATGAGCTTGAAAAAACCACTGAAATATGGCGAGTTACTTATGCAATACAATACAAATGAGAGGCTGCAATCCAATCAGGTAAATCTTGCAATTATCTCACATTTCATTTCTTAATTGATTTGATTTAGAATTATGTAGATTTGAAAATGTCTTGATATTATTACCGGAGAAGTCAAAAAGAGATATGGGCGAAGTGAAATCTCATTATGGTGAGGTAAATGACATACACTCTCTGGCACGGCCTGAATACCAGTGTGACAAGGATATGGTTTGACAACAAACATCTATGGCTCAGGTGATTATTCCTTCAATTTCATTTGAAATGGCGCTTGATTTTGTCTGCTAACTATTAGTTTAAATTGGCATCCGACCCGCAGCTGTTAGAAATCTAGTCGGTTATATGCAAATGAGCAATACTCATTAGCGATAGTCTGTGATTCATAACGGAATCATTGTTCCCGAGGGCCCGTTCTTGCTTCAGGATTATCAACTACCTCATTGGAGGATATGATTGTACATGGTCGAAGTTATTCTCAAAGTCGCAGAGGCTGAGCATAGAGACATTGGCAGATTCATCGTACGTATCGATGCAGTTTCAATGGAGAAGCTTGGTGTTAGAACAGGCGACATTATTCAAATTAAAGGAAAGCGAGTTACAGCTGCTATTGCTTGGCCGGCATATCAGGGAGATAAGGGGCGCGAAATCATCAGAATGGATGGGCGCATTAGACGAAATGCTGGTGTAAGTCTGGGGGAGAAAGTAACAGTAACCAGAGCAAATGAAGAACAGGCGCGGAATGTGACACTCGCACCAACATCAGTGCCTATTCGCCCTGAGCCAAGATTTGAAGAGTTTGTGAAAAGGAAACTACTCAATTGTCCAGTGACACTTCAGGACACTGTATTCATTCCAATTCTAGGACGGGCAATTCCATTCAAAGTTACATCAGTAAAACCTGCTGGAACTGTAGTTGTTCAACATTCCACAATTCTTACGATCGCAGAGAAACCAACCGGTGATGCTGTAGGACCATCCAAAGTAACCTATGAAGAGATTGGTGGTCTTTCAGAACCAATCCAGAGAATCAGAGAGATGGTCGAACTTCCAATGCGCCATCCGGAGATTTTCAACCGGTTAGGAATAGACCCTCCAAGAGGTCTAATACTTCATGGTCCACCTGGTACAGGTAAGACACTCCTTGCTAAAGCAGTGGCCACTGAATCGGAAGCCAACTTTGTGCATATCAATGGACCAGAAATAATGTCGAAATTCTATGGTGAGTCTGAGCAAAAGCTACGAAAGCTATTCGAAGATGCTGAGGAAAATGCACCGAGTATCATCTTTATTGATGAGCTTGATGCTATTGCACCTAAACGAGAAGATGTACAAGGCGAAGTCGAGCGAAGAGTCGTTGCTCAGCTTCTTGCTACTATGGACGGTCTGAAGTCAAGAGGGCAAGTTGTTGTTATTGGAGCCACCAATCGAGTTAACGCCCTTGATCCTGCACTCAGAAGACCAGGTAGATTTGACAGAGAAATTGAGATTGGTGTCCCAGATGAAACCGGTAGATTAGAGGTTCTACACATTCATTCTAGAGGAATGCCACTTACAGATGATGGTGACAAACAGGTTGACCTTCAATATCTGGCACAAATTACTCATGGTTTTGTAGGAGCTGACCTGCATGCATTATGCAAGGAAGCTGCTATGAAAGCACTGAGAAGATATCTACCGCAGATAAACCTTGAAGAGGAAGAGATCCCTCAAGATGTTTTGGACCAATTGGAGGTTAATGCAGAGGATTTTGTTGGAGCGCTCAGAGAGGTTCAACCTTCAGCAGTTAGAGAAGTCTTTGTAGAGATCCCCAATGTCAAGTGGGAGGATGTCGGCGGACTTGAAAATGAAAAGAGAGATCTCAAAGAGGTTGTGGAATGGCCACTCAAAAGGCCCGAGGCCTTCACGAGATTGGGTATCCATCCACCCAAGGGAGTTCTAATATGGGGACCACCCGGGTGTGGAAAGACCCTTCTAGCAAAAGCTGTTGCTACTGAGAGCCGAGCCAATTTCATCAGTGTTAAAGGACCTGAACTCCTATCCAAATGGGTTGGAGAGAGCGAAAAGGCAGTACGGGAAGTCTTCAGAAAAGCAAGGACTGCGGCACCAGCGATAATCTTCTTTGATGAGATTGATGCCATCGCACCTGTTAGAGGTGGTTCTTCAGGCGATAGCAATGTAACCGAACGAGTGATTAGTCAGCTTCTTACAGAGATGGATGGTCTAGAATCAATGAAAGATATTGTTGTTCTTGCAGCCACTAACAGACCAGACCTAATAGATCGTGCTCTTCTAAGAACTGGGAGATTTGATAGATTTGCATTTGTTGACGCTCCTACCGCGGAGGGACGCAGAGAAATTTTCGAGATTTACACAAGGAACATGCCACTCGCAGATGATGTAGATAAGAATCGATTAGTTGCAGAAACAGAAATGTTCGTCGGTGGGGACATCGAAGCATTTTGCAGAGAAGCAGGAATGTTGGCACTAAGAGAGGATATGGAAATCGAACTCGTCCATTGGAGGCATTTTGAAGCAGCATTAAGGACAATACATGCTTCTATTACGCCTGAGGACCTTGAGCGTTTCAAGAGGTTGGAAGACAGCTTCCGCAAGACAACAGTCGCTCAGCGAAGTCCAACTCATACAATGTATGGATAGTGATGAATAATGACAACATGGAATGCAATGCCACTTCGTAATATGATTCTGGATATAATCAATAAGCGACGTGGAATAATTCTGGATGACGAACTCAATCGGGCTCTGAAGAAGGAACTTGGTACTGAGCCAAGTGAAGCAGAATTGAATTCAGCTTTGTTGAAGATGGAGATAAACGGCTTAGTACATGTCAGTCAAATCACTAAATCCAAACGGCGTATTGAAGTCATTACAGAAGGCCACGAGTTTCTGGCCGTTGACGAGGACTAGTTGATACTGATATCTGAGATGGTTCTATGGTAGGAAGAAAAGTCCTTGCTGCAGGCAAGTTCGATATACTGCATCTTGGACATCTTGCATACCTAGAACAATCAAGAGAGCTTGCAGGACCGGATGGTGAACTGATTGTGATTATCGCACGAGATGATACAATCGAAAAGGAGAGAGGTGCTCCGCCTGTTTTTCCACAGGAACAGAGACGGCGACTTGTGGAAAGTCTTGCGATCGTTGATAAAGCCATTCTGGGATATGAAACTGATGACCATACGATGATTGTTAATGACACTGAACCAGACATTATAGCTCTTGGTTACGATCAGCATACCGATATTGAGGCTCTTGAAAAAGCAATTCGTGAAAAGGGATTATCGACTAAAATAATACGTCTGGAGAAAAAAGTTGCTGATGGTCTATGTTCATCCACAATGATCCGGAGTAGAATCATTGAATTCTATAGAGAAAATGGACGGCCATGCTAAAGGTTGTTCAGAGAATTAATTCGCCTCGTTCCTCAGCTGAGCGCATTCGAAGTGCTTTTGCCTCTTGTCTATTGAATGACCAGCGCCAGATTACAAAAACGAAAAGACTTGCTATTACCATGACTGTCAATGGGATAAATGATTGCAGACCCAGTGGAAAGTTGTTTAGAAAGTCAGGGAGAGGACCTAGAATGAAGTACGGCCAGTTGGCTATGACACCAAGTGTATAAACGAATCCCACAATGGTAATTTCCTTTAGATATCCCACTGCTTGTTCATCAGTTTCCAATAGAAATATCAAACCTCCAAACCAAAAGAGGTACCAAGGCATCACCCATCTGAATATGAATAACGAAGCAGGTACGAGATATATGTAGAGGGGTTTGAGTAACAGTATTCGTTGCCACCAGGATGCTTCAATGAAGGCACTTCTTGCTGGTAGATACCTATGGATTGTGAACAGCATGAAACCCACATAGATGATTAATGGTATCAATGCGGGAGGCCAGATATAGGAGGCATCAGCACTAATTGCAAGGTCTGTCGTGTCAAATGCCAATCCTGGATACATTGGGTTAACTACGTATGTGCTATAGTCCGTGGTATTAAGAAAGTGCTGAATCAGAGAATCAAACCGAGCTCCACCTACCATGAACGGAAGTATGGTCAAGAGGGTAGATAACAAGAACCAGATAATAGAAACCGGGGATGCAATGAAAAGGATTGGCAAAGCCACGATGGAATAAATCTTGGTCTGAATTGAAAGACCGAGTGCCACCATTGCTTTTCCATTCTGCCCCTCTTTGTTCAATACTAATGCAATGAGCAATAAACAATCTGTTATTGGTTCAAGTTTCCCGCCACCGGCAGACATTATCAGGCCATAGATGAAATACCCAGCAAAGAAGAGGCGAGCCCATCTAACATTGTATATCTTGTCTTTGAGAAGGATTGCTATCAGGACCAAATTCAGCATAAATACAAGAACCAGTATGAAATTCAACCATAGGGGCTGTAAACCGCCAACTCCCGGATATAACCACGCCGCGATTGCAAAGAATATCAGACCAAAGACAGGGTACTCGTATGTAATATTCCCAAGGTATGGAGGTAGAGTATGATCCCCATCATTGAAAGGTTCCCCCATTGCCTCAGCAACGTCAGTATCATTCATCTCATAGACAGAAAAGCCAAAGACCCAGAATGCCTCTCCGTACATCTCATTGCGATTTCGATCTCGTTGGATAACCAAAGAATCGGCAATAGGGATTGCAATCATAGATACGATAAGTGTGAGAAGTAGATACTTCCGCATCTCGTATATCTTGAATGAAATCGCACTCAGCATATCTACAACCGCCGATATTCCAGGGAGTTTGGTTGATTAGTTACATCTCGTAGCCAACACACTGTTAACTCTTTTGACGTGCTTCAAACAGCAAGATGCAAAGTGTGAATATCTACGCTTGTGATATGATAGCAACTCAAGCAAGATAAGTTGGACAAGGCCAATAGTCACATTTCAGACAGTTAACGCATTTCTTTTCATCTACAGATATCTTGTTGTCCTTCAGATAGAGCGCTCCTTCCTCACACTGCGGAATACAGGATCCACAAGCTTGGCAGAATAGCGCACGAGTTATTGCACGTTCCACCTTTTGTGCAAGTTGCTCAATCTGTCTCTCATTCTCTCCTCGGATAACAAGTGAGCCCGAGCTAAACAGTATGATTGAGTTCGATCCAGCCTTTGTTCTAAGTGCACCCAAATCTTCTGACCACTTTGTTGGACCGAATATCGGCATGAGTTCAGAAACTCGTTCTAAATCTACACCACTGGAGAACTGGCCCTCTAAACTGAAGCTTGCAGCAGTGCAAGGTGCAACTCCTTTGACAATGTCCAATTTCATGCCCTCTGCTGGAGCAGGCCTCTCAGCCTCTATCTCAAGACCTTCTTTCTCTATCAATTGCATCTGTCCCGATGGAAGCTTTTTCCATCGCCAGAAACCAAATTTTGCCCACTCAGGCGGATAGCCATTTTTCTGTGCCCACTCATCCAGCTTGCTTTCCCATCGGTCATGCAATGCAGGATGTGTTTCTTTCAGACTATCAAATTCAGCAAGGGGAGAAGAGGGACATAGATAGCATCCCATACGATGATAACCTTCGTTGTAAAGAGGATTGAAGGGAACTTTCTCTCTGAAAATATACAACCAGACCTCAAGTGCGTTCCAGTTTTGGATTGGATTTGCAGAAATTTGACCAGGCACCCAAGGATTTGAGGTCGTTCTTGGCTCTATGGAACGTTGAAATGATTCGAGTTTGCGTTGGCCCATGAAAGCTAAACTGTTTCCTCCAAGTTCATCAGCTATTGTCTTTGCTGCTGGACCGAGTTTCAGAACCTTACAACACCAACGAAAGTCTCTTGCGGGAGGTCCAAATACATCGACGGATTCCCAAAATTGATCTCCTGCTGCGTCACTAATCACTTTCACGTTTCTCTCAGCGGCAAATTCTTCTATGTGCTGAAGGGTTTCTGGTAGTTCCAGACCAGTATCTAGAAAGAATAGTGGAGGACTGAATCCTAGTGCCTTCTCTACAGCCAGGTATGTTGCAAGCGAGTCTTTTCCACCGCTGAATCCAACGACCGCAGGAGCGTCCACCTTATAGACAGTCCGTTTAATAAAATCAATTGCTTCTTCCTCGATATGCAATAGGTCTAACTTGTTTGCTCTAACGGCATCGTCCCAAGTTGCACTCTTCCGATTATAGTGTGGTTCCAGAGGATCAGAAATCTCTCGGATCTTGACTGCATGCCCTTTTTCAGATTTTGCCATATCTTCACCAGACATCTTGGCGATTCCGACTCCCACTACTTTTCCGTTAGAATCCACAATCCATACTTCATCGTCGAACTGAATACCTGAATCGCAACCAACAACACCTGGCAATAGTAGATTTGCGCCCTCCTTCAGGAATTTCAATACTCCATCATAAATAGAAACCCACTTCTCTCTGCCAATCTCCCCTATTCTTCGACCGCCTTCAAGGGAGAGAATGAATTTGTAATCTTGAATCGGAATCTCAAACCTAAGACGACCTAACATCTGTCCATCGACAATAATCTCATACATGGCATCAAGTGATGAAACTTTGTTCATTACAATCGTCTTATCATCTGGTAAGAGATGACGCCCGATTCCTTCTCCGAATTGAGCATCTAATGTACGAATAGCGCGTTTTAGGTGTCCTTCCATTGCTGGGTAAGGGTCTCCTGGGGGAGAAAGTTTGACTTCTCTAGCCAGAGTACCGCAAACAGAACATTCAGTTTCAGCAATTCTTGGCACGTTACATGAATCGCACCAATAGAAGCGAATCTTAGTAAGATATGGAGCATGGCCTCTCCGGAAAGTTCTCCTGCGACGTGATTTTGGTGCCAGCTATATCAGACTCCATTGTTAGGGATACAGACCCAGCCTTGCTTGTCCATATTGCATTATCGCTAGCTGCCAATACCCAATCTTTTGAGGGTCTCCTTGGTAGGTCTCCCTTCTTCATCCCATCCACGAAGATTGTAGTATTCTGGAAGCATCACGTCAATCTGAGCAACTCTATTTCGTGAGTTGCCTTCAGGGAGGGGCGTGGAGAATCTTGGAGGTAGTTGGTCATCTGCAGAAGTCAATCCCTCGCGGTTATTGAATAGACGCTCAAGATTGTAAATCCGTTCACCAAGTTCGAGGATGCCTTTCCCACTCATCTCAAGGCCTGATGATGCTGACAACAATTCGGCATAGTCATCCGGACCCCATGCGAAATTTGTGAAGCGACATACAGCCATTGAATCCATGGCAGCAGAAAGGTCCTGATATAATTTCACAAGGCCTGCCTTTCCTTCGGTCTTGTCACGGTCGATTAACACGGGGGAGCCGAGTATCTCAGGACCAATCAGGTAAGAACGAAGATGACAGCCTCCGCGATTAGAGGTGACATAGCCCAAAGCATGTCCTTGTACTGCTCTTGGGTCATATGCAGGAATTTCGAGTCCTTTCACCTGCATGGCTAGTTCAGGTGCACCGTACTTTGTGGCCAGTAATCTAGAACCTTCACTAAGGTCAGCTCCAAGCCCTCTCTTGTGAGCAATATCCTCTATCATCTCAAGAACTCCAGTTGTACTTCCAAACAGGAGATGGGTTTCGAGTTTGCCCCTCTGAGCCAGTTCCATTGCACAACCAATTGTACTTCCGACAGAGATGGTGTCAATTCCCATAAGATTGCAACGATGGTTTGCTTCTGCAATCCATTCAAGGTCATTTATTCCACATTGAGGACCTAACGCCCAGAGTGATTCATATTCAGGCCCTCCAACCTCTTTTCCATAGGCTTTACTGATTCGTCCGCATCCTATTGGGCAACCATAGCAGTTGTAGGTTCGAACAGCTAAACGTTCTAGTAGCTTTTCTCCGGAAACACCTTCAGCATCGTTGAAATTCCCAAGTTGGAAATTGTTGGTAGGAAGCATGCCATATTCATTTGCAATATTGACTAATACAGGCGTACCATATACTGGCAACGACTTGTCAGTTACGGCATTCTTCTTGATGAGCTTGCGAGCCCTCTTCACGGCTTCTGAGAGTCGCTCTGTATCATGGGACTTAACTGACTTCTGACCTCGAACAACGATAGCTTTCACACCCTTGGAGCCCATGACTGCGCCAACGCCACCTCTTCCTGCAGCTCTGTGTTTGTCATTCATAATTGCGGCCATGTTGATAAGATTCTCACCACCAGGACCTATACAGGCAACCTGAGCCTTTTCATGAGTGGCTTCCAGTAGCATATCTGTAGCTACTGCAACATCCTTCCCCCAAACAGAGGAAGCATCACGTATCTCCACATTATCATCAACAATCCAAAGATACACTGGTTTGTCAGATTTTCCTTCAAGAATAATCGCAGCATAGCCAGCACGTCGAAGCTGGGCACCAAAATATCCTCCACAGCTAGAGTCGAATATAGTACCGGTAGCTGGTGATTTTGTTATAACTGCAAACCGTCCAGCTGTTGGAATTGTGGTAGCAGTACTCGGACCAACAGCAAAAATCAGCAAGTTTTCTGGTGCCAATGGGTCGATGCCAGGTTTCAATCGGTCATATAGTATCTTGACACCTAAACCACGACCACCAA
>JARGGA010000627.1 GCA_029210805.1 Candidatus Thorarchaeota archaeon | reverse complement strand
GGGGTTTCCTTTCAGACCAGTACCTTGACATCACCCAAACTCGATATATGGGCTCTAGGCACTCAGATCTACGCATGGTTTGGGTGAATATAAGGACTGGTGAAGAATAAATGACCGATGACAGTCAGACTTCATTCACTAGTCCTCTTCCTGTTCCTTCTTTCATTCACTCCCACACAGTCACCTGCAAACCCAATCGAGTACATACAACCAGCAGAGGACTCCTTCGTACATTCTGCAACACACACAGTACCCAGCGGTAATTACTCCTATTTTTCCGCCTCTATCGGAACTGGACATGGATTCTATGGCCATTTTCAAGTCACACAGGGATACCGAGCCGAACTCGCCATACTTGACTCCGCCAACTTCGAGAACATGAAGAACGGAGAGAACTATCAGAAGGCATTGAGCGTTGAAGATGGCTTATACGGCGACATTCTTTTCTCCGTGCCTTCAACAGACACTTGGTACTTTGTCCTATTGAACGACCACTCAGGAGACTCGCGAGTGGAGCTTGTGATCTACTGTGATGGGACTGCCCCTAGGAGCTCGCAAATGACGTCCAAGCGGAGCGGTCTAGTGCGGCTTTTGCCGAGCTGCTCAAGATTGCAGAGTTGCGCCACCGCTACTCTTAGAACAATTCCTTCTCCATCTACATGCAGTGTCCTCATGCTTCCCTTGTACTGTCTGAGAAGAAGTGGAACAAGATTGGGCGCTACATCAAGTGGGGAGCTGAGCCAATCTTAATCCTAGCCCCACGAATGAAGAAGGTGAAGGAACTCAATTACCGCACCGGAGAGATGGAGGAAAAGAGCAAGATCTGAGGATTCCTCGCTGTTCCAGTGTACGATTACTCTCAGACAGAAGGCAAGCCCCTTCCAGAGTTGAAGATGCCTGATATGAGCGGTAAAGAGGACGTGCAGTTCCTAGAGGTCATGAAGGACTTTTGCAAGGAACACGGCATCGAAGCAACCTTCAAGAACATGACAGGATTGGGTGTTCATGGTGTGTCTTACGGCGGAAGTATAGAGATTGACGAAGCGAAACCAATCAATCAACAGGTCTCAACCATCATCCACGAGGTAGCACATGAGTACATGAAGCATGGTGCGAACCTGAGAGAATACGCCAAGATTCCAGAGGCTATGCGAGAAACGGTTGCCGAAGGGACTGCTCATGCTGTCCTTAGTCAGCTCGGCCTACCATCCAAAGCCGCTCAATACTTGGCAATATACGACGTCAAAAAGGCAGACATTCGTGCATGGAACGAACAGATATCAAAAACCTCTCATGTGATCCTGTCATACTTGATACAAAAGACAGGTTGGAATCTTGACCAATCTCTGATAATCGAGGCTTCCTACGGGGAGAGTGAGTGAGATGAACAGAGAGGTTGGACTTGTCTTTCTTTTACTTTCCAGCCTTCTATGTGGTAACCTGATGATGATAGTCCAAGTTCCCTACCCGGGCACTCTTGGCGGAAGAATCCCTCGCACCAACGAATAATGGTGCTTGTCTTGCCAACCGCAGATTCTCCTGCAATGCATATTTTGTAAACATATGCTGGTTTACTCATTTACACTACTACTCCCAGAGCGATGGCATATTCAAAAGATTGTTCGTTGCGTATTAACTTGTTGCTCAGATATACTCAAAATGATTTGATACGTAGAATCATGCATGATTCTGCCTAACATCTCATTTGATGTTGGTCGAA
>JARGGA010000067.1 GCA_029210805.1 Candidatus Thorarchaeota archaeon | reverse complement strand
TCATCCAAGATATGTCCAGGTTTGTCCGGGTTTTTAGCAGCTGTTACCAACCCTCCTGTTCCTGAATCATGGTGGCAAATAATCAGGGATGAGTGTCCTCCTTACATTCCCGAGAAAACACCTACAACCCGATTAGGGAGGATACCTGAAACATTTCGTTCATATCCTGGAGTTTTACGGAGCTCGCACCCTCAAGCACCATTTGCAGCATGGGGGAAACATGCTGAAAAAATCACAACTGGACAAAGGTTAGCAGGACCCTTCTGCAAAGATGGACCCTTGGAAAAACTGTACGAACTCGATGGGAAAATCCTCCTCATAGGTGCTGGTCACCTCAACAACACGTCATTGCATTACGCTGAATTCAAAGCAGACATACCAAACTTTCCAACTGCATCCAGAGCTGCTCCTGTGTTGGAGAATGGAAAGAGGGTGGTGAAGGAGTGGGTGGAAATAGATCATGAATCAGATGATTTCCCTAGCCTCGGTGAGGATTTCGAGAAGTCGATTGGTTACAAACCAATGCTAATTGGTCAAGCTGAAAGTAGATTACATTCTGTCAGAGATATGATTGATTTCGCTTCAGAGTGGTTCAAAACTCATCGTAAGTATGAATGAGGTCTACTTCATTGTAGTATGTCAAGGATGTCCTTGAGATGACCCCACTACGCCAAAACAGGAGCATAGCGGAACTCTTTTCCGATAGCATACTCTATTTCACAGAGATGAGGATGACTGCGATGGAAAAAATCACCATATACGGAGCGAACTGGTGTTCTGATTGTCGGAGAACAAAGAAGTATCTTGGCGAACAACGCATTCACTATGAATGGCGTGACATCGAGATTGAATCTCCAGAAGGAAAAGAAGCGTATGATTTCGTTCTCGCAGCCAACGAAAAGGTCTATGGAAAGCCAAAACGAAAAATCCCAGTTGTAAAGATCCTCAAGGATGATTCAGAAACCCTCCTAATTGAGCCAAGCAATGTAGAGCTCGCAAAACAACTAGGGATTGCAACCGAAGCCTCCCGTAAGTTCTATGATGTTGTTGTAATTGGAGCAGGACCTGCTGGATTGACGGCAGCGCTCTATCTCGCCCGTGATGATTATGATGTGTTAGTCATCGAAGCCTCCACTATAGGTGGACAGGCTTTTGTAACAAATCGGCTGGACAATTATCCAGGTTTTCCAGAGGGAATAACCGGGGAGCAGTTTGCAGAGAACCTGCGACGTCAAGTAGACAGATTCGGTGTTGAAATCCTATTCCCCTATGATGTTGTGAAAATAGGACCCTGCCATGATCCAGATGATGGAGGGTCATTTGCAAAATGTGCTCAGAAGAAAATTGTTGCATCTGATGGAACAGAAATTCATTGCAATACAATACTCGTTGCAACAGGAAGCAAATATCGTGAGTTAATAGTCCCTGGTTCAGAGGCACTGACTGGGGTCAACATTCACTACTGTGCCACTTGTGATGGTGCGTTCTACAAGGGAAAGAATCTCCTTGTTGTGGGAGGAGGAAATTCAGCATTTGAAGAGTCACTCTATTTGAAGAACAAGTTTGCAGATAGTATAACAATAGCAGTCAGGGGAAAGGAGCCATCAGCTACACCGGTACTCCGAGAGAAGGTTCAGGATGCAGAAGGAATCACCATAATGACAAGGTCAGAAGTGGTTGAACTAAAGGGTGAGAACTCTCTTGAAGCAGTATTGATCAAGCATAATGATAGTGGAGAAACAAAGGAATACCATCCCGATGGCATCTTTGTCTTCATTGGAATGCAACCAAATACCAAGTTTCTGAAGGACCTTATTGAATTGGATGACCGGGGTTTTGTAACAACGGATTCAGGACTTCAAACGAATGTGTTGGGAATTTTCGCTGCAGGGGATTGTCGTTCTGGTGCCACCAATCAAGCCATATCTGCAGCAGGAGAGGGAGCTTCAGCCGCTATCGCGATTAGGGATTTCTTGAAGAAACGATAGATCATTTATGTCAGGGCTTTCTTCAAATCGGTGATGAAACCAACTTCATCATCAGCTAGTTTCTTCTTGATCTCTTTCCAAGTCGCAGAACAATTCTTGTATTCCACACCAAGCAAGTCGTGGATTTTACGATCCAAGTCCTTCTTGGTGTCTTTAGTAGGTTCTATTCCTATCTCTTCGAAAATCCAATTCATATGTCTGAAATAACAAGTCATGCAATGTTCCTCTCAAAAGCGTTCTAAGTGGCAACACGATCTGTGATGCTATGAATGTTTCTTACGGAATTGCTATAGTATCATGCTTCATTCCCTTGAGGCAGTTCTAATGCCGCTCTGTTTTCTGGAGTATCAAGATAGACCCTCCATTCTGATAATCTTCCGTTTCTCGCTTCAGCGGTCCATAGTGCGGGGCCATCTAAGATTGGTTCGGAACAGGTTGAATATCCAATAATCAATACGGTATCATTTCGGACTGCAACCCAAGTGAAGATATTTCGATAATCCGGATATTTCTCGAAGAACTCCTTCCAGCCAGGGACCATTTCTGACTTGCCAGCGTGTACATCATTGGACGAGTCAATGAATGTGTGGTCATCAGTCATTAATTCTGACAGACCATCAAGATTTCGCGTATTTATCATGAGATTGAATCGTAGAGCAACTGCTGAAGGATTTGTTAGCAAATCAAGTCCATTGTCACTAGCTATAATGTTTTCATCAGATTCCATGAACGACTGGATTTCATTTCTTGAAAACGCCCAATTCTTCTCTTCCTTATACTCATCTTCAAAGAATGAAATGATAGCATCGATTCCCCAAGGACCCAAAGAGGTCGCGTAATTGTCATATTCGTCCTGTATCTTTAACCAATCGCGATATCTAACTTTCGAGAGTACCATTAGTCCATTTCTCAGGAATATTATGTGTGCTTCGTGTACTCTATCCGGTGTCATAATATACTCCTCTTGATGATATCTTCAGAGTTTGTACCCTTTCATATAATTCATGAGGTTACAGGGACAGTTATCCATCATGAAACGCGTTACAGGCTTAGGTGGTGTGTTCTTCAAATCAGAGAACCCGAAAGATTTGCAGAAATGGTATGTAAAGCATCTCGGCATCGAAACAGACCCAGATGGTTACATCACTTTCAAATAACTGGAGAAGGACCCTCCAAATAGACACGGTCACACAGTGTGGGGGCCTTTCAAAGGGGACACAGATTATTTCGATCCAAGTAAGGCTCCGTTTATGTTTAATTTCAGAGTTGAGAATCTAGACGCATTGCTCAAACAACTACGAGAAGAAGGAGTTACAGTAATCGAGAGATCAATTGAGGATGCCAATGGTAAATTCGGGTGGGTGATGGATCCGGAAGGAAACAAAATCGAATTGTGGGAACCCGCAGAAGCAACCTACAAGGCAGATTGGTATGAGCAGTAAATCAGAATCCTGCTTCTCTCAGCTTTTCTTCCAACATAGTCATCCCAATTCGATGATATTTCTTAGTGGGAAAAACAATCAGTGGTATGGCGGATGTGATGAATTCAGCATTGATTAAATTCCGGGAAATGTTGTCTGCATCACCAATATGATCCACTACAAAATTGGCAAAAATTATGGGTTCGGTTGCAGAAACGTAAGAGTACCAATATGCATGGGGGTACTCATGTCTGAGCCATTCTTCAATCTCTTCGTGCGAACCCGTTTTTGGATTGAATTCAATACGTGCAAAGAACCTTGTACTTCCGCTAGCAGCCAAGTCCCAACGGGCTGAAAACCAAATAGCTTCGCTCTCCAGCATTTCATCCAAAGCCCGACGTGCACTTCTAGCTGTCATTCCTGCTTTGCGTGCAATCTCAGACACCTGCATACGTGGGGAGTCTATAAGGAAACGAAGAACTCTGAGGTGGATATGCTTTAGCTCAATTCTTCCCCCCCGGGAAGTCAAAAGAGGATGTGCATCAATATCAACCACGCATTCAACTGAACGAACAAATGAGTTCAGGTCCAGCATTTGGAGCGAATCAAGATACTCTGCAAAAATTATGTAGGATCCTCCAATTCCACTTGCAACGCGAGTGACCTGGAGCACAGATGGATGGTTTCCTAATGATTCAGACAATTCGTCAGGGTCTTCACAACCGTTAGTTTGGATTTGTATGAACAAAGATTCAGAGTTAGTCATTGCTGGAGTGAATAATGTCGCAAATTCAACGATGACCCCAGTTTCCAGAAGATTAGTAATTCGCTTTCTTACAGCGTTCGCACTAATACCAAGTTGTCGAGAAAGCTGTTCATATGATATACGGCAGTTTCTGTCCAATGCCATTAGTATTGACTTGTCTATCGAGTCCAAGTGGGAAACGCACCTATCTTCAGATAAAGTACAGAGTCGCTGATATCATCTTCGATTTTAAAATCCTACTTTGTTGCCCATTTTCTCTACCTGCACCCCAAAAGAATTAGATAGATTATTACTATGCAATAGTGAACCTACAACATTAGTAATCAATCGCATCGAAAATTCGTTGGAAGCTCAGACAAAGAACAGTAATAACTGTCTGAAAAGCACGTATGATGCCAAGAGGTAACCCCGTCAGTAAACCGGAATGACCTTACTGAATGGCCTAGATATGATTTACTTGAATCTGCGAGGTGTTTTTATGAGAGTCAAAAGAAATGTCACCATAGTTCTTGTCCTGTTTCCAATGATAATTGGTTTTCTTGTTTCATCCAGTTTTGTTCACTCTGGATTTGACGTTCGTGAATCAGAGAGACAAGAAGCGAACGACTCGCAGTTTCTTAGAATGGATCCAGACCACCTTGTGAATGAAGGAGATTTTTCCTTATCCCAAGATAGCCAGGCAGGAATCATGAATCCTGTTCAGGTTAAGCAGTCGGGATTCCAAGTAACAGAGGCAGTTAGGGGTCGTACTGATACTGGTACAAATGCCATTCAAAATATTACAGTTGATGATAGTAATAATTGGTTTGCCAACTCTACACAGGTAGAGGTTTCAAATCTCAAAAAGTTATACGGGATAAATGGAACATTCGAAGATGGAGCCAATCCATGGACAAACTATACAATTGATGGTGGGCTGAATACTCAGATAGTTGATTATGACG
The DNA here is from genome assembly GCA_029210805.1 of Candidatus Thorarchaeota archaeon. GTDB lineage: Archaea > Asgardarchaeota > Thorarchaeia > Thorarchaeales > Thorarchaeaceae > MP5-2226. The sequence continues at coordinate 7,044 of JARGGA010000067.1, read as the reverse complement.
CTTATAATGAATATATAATCTGCAAGAACATAGGTGACTACAAGTGGGCATCTCAACACACATGGACACACAGTGTAGGGACAGAAATTGGATGGGAACAGGTTGTGAACAATTCAGATGGTGCACAGGATTTCAACATGCAACTCGATTTCCGTTATGTTACGGGACCTCTTGATCCAGAAGGGGACAATGGTTTTCCAGGTGTTGTAGGTGTATTTTATCAGGTAGAGGGGGATGGTTGGTATTATCCTATGGAAACATTGGTTGCCTCGAGAAATGTGTGGTATTCACTCGCCCATGAATTCACAATTCCTGCCCCATGGAGCTCTTTTTCAATTTATGTGGGTCTATACCTTGCAGGGAGTATAACAGTCAATAATGTTACTGACTACGATGATGATCCACTTGGACTAATAGATGGTACAGAAAATGCAGAGAATATTACATTGTACCTAGATAATGTTGAATTTACAGGTGTTAACGTTCCAGCATTCGAAAATGTACAGCTTACATTTCGATCTGGAGCTTTCTCTTCCGCAATTACGGGGACCGGAGTTGGAACTGCGACAATTGCAAATCCTAGCTATTGGACAGAGGACCCATTTCAAATTGCGATTACATCAAATACGACTGTTGTTTTCACATATACAGTTACAACACAATATAGTCGATATCTCAACACTTCATGGACAACAGATCCATCCAAACAGGGTGTATCATATTCGATTGCCTCAGGAGAAAGTGCGGAGATCGGATTCTATACGTATATTGCCTCCTCGTCAGCATATGAAAACCTTACCATAGACCTAGAGTATCCTTGGGATTGGGAGAATGCAACAATCTGGGATCCACTTAGAAACAATATCACCAATCTATGTTCAATAAAACCTGGACTGATTCACGTACCAAATAGCGAAATGGACAGAGTTGGATGGTGGGAGATAGATCTTCAGGCACCAAATTATGCCAAGAACATTTCGATACAGATAGATGATACAGGAATTTGGACTGATAATTCGCTATTCCGACCAGGTAATATAACAAGGGTCCAAGCGGAAATAGGTACTGCTAGTGCTTTTCCATCAACTGGCGATTTAGCCAACTTTACATGGCATTTACCAAACTCCACTATCTGGGCATCAGATTCTATATCTTCTATGAGTGATGGTATTGTGAACAGTTCTACATGGATACTTGGAGGATTAAATACATCAGCTGGACAGTGGGAGGTGGAAGTCGCCTGGACAAATGGTTCGGAGATTGCATTTGATTTTGCTTCCTTTGATATGTATCACACAGCCAGTTTAACGCCTCGAGAATCGATTGTAGTAACGGATGTGGGACTGCTCATCACTAACATGGTTTACTATGTGGATGAGGATACAGGAGAATACATTGTAGATGGTTCTGCGAATATTGTTGCCAATATGTCGAGTACCATAGTTTCTTTCCAAGCAAATCCGGTACACAATTGGTATGAAGCGGATTTCAATACATCAATTTTGGGAGGCGGTATCTTCACCGTCATTGTAAATGCATCAATCCCCTACTTTGATAATGTAACATGCCAATTTATTATTGAATCAACCTTCACTACATCAATCTCATTTCCGGACGTTGGAGTAGGAGCAGAAGAAATTGGACGGAATGAGATATACAAACTAAATGTCAGCTATCTTTTTGCCAATGGGACGGGTATTGAGGATGCGCATGTAGATTTCGCATATTCCGGACCTGTCACGGGATTGAGTAATTCATCGCCATCATATCTTGGTAGTGGTGTATACACTCTAGCCATCACTGGATTATTCTCTGGTGAATATGTAGTCACAATCACAGTTACAAAGAGTTTCCACTATTCAAAATCTGATCAATTCACCCTAATAGTGGGAGAAACAGATACAAACTTTGTCGCACTAAATGGAACTGCAGATTTAGTAGCCTATGGTAGTATATACCATCTTGTTGTTCACTATACTAATAGCACTGGCGCAAATCTTGCGGATGCAGATGTAATAGTAAGTCAGGTTACCCCTAGTACAGGTTTAACGGTTATTCCAGGAGTAGATACTCAAATCAAGGAAGAGGGTGGCGGTCTGTACTCAGTCAATTTTACACCAACTGTGTCAGGGTCATATACAATTATCTTGAAAGCCAACATAACAAACCATGTTACACAATATGTAACCTTCACATTCTTGGTTACAGACGTGTCGACCGACCTCACTCCTGATACAACCAGTGCATCCACTATAATTGACCAAGATTATACAGTTCAGCTTAGTTATGAAGATGATTCCTCAAATGGAATTGATGGCGCAACAATATCCCTAATCGATGCTCCCAGTGGAATATCTTACATAGTAGATTCTCTTGGTGGAGGTAGTGGGTTATACAACATCATACTGACCCCATCAGTTTCAATACCAACATCATTTCAGCTATCATTCAAAGCGAGTCTGACTAATTACAGGAATGCAAGCACAACATTCTCACTTCTTGTACAGAACATACCAACGGAACTAGAAGTCATTATTGGAGATTCGTCAGGCACAATTGCCATCACACAGAGCTACAACATCACAATATCCTATATGAGATTAGACACTACTGCCAACATATCAGCTGCTGACATTGTTATCTCCACCACTCCTTCAGATGGATTAATTCCATGGTGGCAAGTGAATGGTGAGGTGTACAATCTTGGCTTTACTGCGAATCGAATTGGTATCTGGCAAATCAGCATTTCAGCCAACAGTACAAAGTTTGCTACTGCTACAATGATTCTAGAGTTGGAAGTACTTGCCTTGGATACAGTATTCACCAGTTTGAATGGAACAGTTGATGAAGTAGGATATGGACTTAGTTACACATTGGGCCTAAACTATACGAGTATTGTTGGGACGGGTCTATCTAGTTCATGGGTGAATGTGACTGAAGTAAATCCGGTGACAGGACTCACTATTGGGGGGGTCATTGATGAGGGAAATGGCGTCTATTCGATTCTATTGACTCCCACTATTGCAAATACTTATACCGTAACAATCCGGGCGAATCTTACGAACCACATTACCCGTTACATCACATTCTCACTCTTAGTCACCGATACTCCAACAGTTCTCATTCCCAGCAGCAGTGGAGCAACCATATCAGTCGATCAAAACTGTACTTTGCAACTGACGTTTCAGGACACTTTGACTAATGGAATCAATGATTCAATCATCGCTCTGGTGGATTTGCCTTCTGATATAGCATTTAATTGGACGTTTATTGGTAATGGCGTCTACAATGTGACACTCACGCCTTCGGTCACCGAGTCAAAATCGTTCCAGATTTCATTTAGAGCAAGTCTTACGAATTATCAGAGTTCCACTACCGCATTCTCGTTGCTTGTGCAAGAAATTCCAACAAATCTAGAAATTAGCGAAGGTGGAGCAACAGCAGTGATACTCTATCTTGAGCAATACCAGCTAGACCTGCTTTTTGTGCGGACAGATACTGATCAGAATATCACGGGGGCAAGTATCAATGTGATTGCAACGCCCTCTGCAGGTATTCAATACCAACTCACCGAGGTTGGAGAGATTTATTCCTTGATATTCACAACAGATCGTGTGGGGGTGTGGCAAATCTCAGTTTCAGCAAACAAATCACACCATGTGAAAGATACCCTACAATTGGATCTAAAAGTAATTCAAATCGAAACTAATCTTAATGACATCACATTGGTTGAGGATCTTGTATATGGCAGAACTTACGAGTTCACATTCAATTACTTAATGGCAAATGGTACAAGTGTCATTGAAGCGGATATTAGCGGATCTGGAACCGGGAGTGACTGGATTACAATATCATTGACTCCATCAAGTGGGTACTTAGTAACGCTAGTGCCGGATGCGATTGGGTCATTCGAAATATCATTGGACTTCAGCAGAGATGGTTTCGTCTCTCAAGTAACACTATTGGATTTTGATGTAAGAGAGGTTTTGATATCGATTGTAGATATTCAGGGGCTCACAGGTCTCGAGGGATCACTTAGCACTCTTAGTCTGCGATTAGTAGATAGTGAAACAGGAGATGCGATATCCGGAGCTTCAGTGGCATTTCAAATCATTCAGAATCTTGTTCCTGGAAGCACGAATATTCTAGCAGAGTCAGAAACAGAAGCCGGATTGTACAGTGCTTCCTACATCATGCCATTATCAGATTCAGAAGCAAAGATTCGAATTCATGTAAACCTTGCTAATCACCAAGTTGAAGGCGGTTCCGAGAATTTTGAAGCGGATGTAGTTCCTACAATTAGTGAGGCCACGGCACTCACAAGGACTATCACCCAGTACAGCCCACTGATACTCTTGGCAGTTGTTCTTGTATCGGGGTATTCTGCACGAAGATCATACAGACGTAGAAAGAGAAAGGAGAATATTCAGGCGCTTGCGGTAAAGAGACGCTTTGATGATGTCAGAAACATGCTTGGTGTTGTGGTACTTCACAAAGACAGCGGTATCCCGGTCTATTCTCGTATGTTGAAGGGTGGTTTTGATGATTCATTAATCTCGGCATTCATTACAGCAATCTCTCAATTCCGACAGGAATTTGATGTTTCTCAGAAGGAATGGGAAATCACTCCGATTTCTGATATTATCATGGCGGTTCGAACGCAGAATCTAGTCTGTGCATTCATCACTAGTGGAAATCCCACAAAGACACAGGAAGAGCGAATGATTAGATTCGCAAAGGCAGTTGGTCTCATGTTTGACAGCGATTTCGCGGAAGCCCCTGTTCTTTCGATTGATGAAGAATCTGAAACCCGGTTCGATGATCTCTTTGATGAGATGCTCGATATGCATCTACATCGAAGACATATGATTGTAGACTCTAAACACCTGCCAAAAGGTCCAAAATGTCTAAATCGTACCATCTCAGACCTCGAAGCAACCAAGGGATTTGAGCTTGAAGATATGGCAGAGAAAATAGCTGCATGTGGATTGGAAGAAGCACGAGTGTACAAGATAATCATGGATGCTATAGACCGGAAAGATCTCGTGCAGATTGAGGAAGACAAGTTCGAAAGCGATAGTCCTACTCCTTCAGGGATGGACGCGGACATTGAAGATTTACCTGAACCAATCACTACTGAAGCTGAAGATACTGATTAGTTTGACAGTACCGAAATACCATCGGAAGAGGAAGTAGATGAGAAGGATCGCTTTATCGAAGATGTTGAGGCGTTGCTATCAGCTGAGAAAGACGATGACGACGATTCAGATGATGGAAATCCTGAGAGGCTAGATGTATCCTGAGGGAATACATTCTTAGGATGTTCAGAGAATTCCACCAAACCGGAGATATCACCGTGATTATGCCTTCAGAATGGGAATCAGAAGAATGGCTACATAGTGCGAAGAATCTTATCGAGTGGGTAAGCAAAACTCCTATCGATTCGCAGGTCATGCTTCTCGTAAGACACTCACATCGAGAAACCATCAAGGACCATACCGCACAGTTGAGTACTGAGCTCACTCCGTTGGGATGTCGCATGTCTACAGAAATGGGACGAAGGCTTCCAAGCAACAGAAAGACCATCATGTTCTTTAGTTTTGTAACAAGATGTTATCAAACTGCACAGGAACTTGGGAATGGATTATCTGAAAATGGGGGAGCTATCGATGATATGGATGCACTGGCAGTTCTCGCAACTCCAGAGGTCATAAGTGATGACTTTTGGAAGGGTCTCCAACCAGATGGAAAAAATATCACTGAATTTGTGAATAATTGGGCAGACGGTGTCTTCGAAGGGCTTGTTGAACCATTTGAGGACTACAAACAGAGATTTGTCCAGGATATTGTTGAGAGGATTTCTAACGCGGAGAGCGGGTCGCTTCATATCCACATCACACATGATCTAGCACTTATGGCTGCAAAAAGAATACTGATGCCAAGAGCGATTGGATATGATGACAGAGAACCATTTCTTGGTGGAATCGGTCTAATGATACAAGATGAGGAGTACACTCTGTATTCATCTGGAGAGACCTTTCACATCTCAAAGATAGAACAGATGTAAGGGTACTATCGAAAAATCATAGTTCGTATGCGTGTTCCGTTTGGTTATTAATACTTTAATCAGTCTACTGAATTCAATCTAGGTGTCAACAATGGGCTGTCATGTCAACCTTGCTAGTGCACACACAAGACCAAAATCAGCGGCAATTCGTATTGTTTCAACCCTCAGTCTTGGAAAAGGGATTGTGTTTAGTATCCTCTCATTGATATTTCCTGAAGGAATGGTTTTGCTTCTTGGAGTTGGCATTATAGAAATTATCATTTCAAGATGGATATGGAGCCTTAGAATTGAATCGTGGGGAGTTGCTGTTGGGTTTAGCATCTTTCACATCCTCTTCCCACTATCTCTGCCGGTTTCCACTATTGGATTTTGGATAATAGTTGGGCTTTCCATGTTGGAAATCGCATTTCTGGCTCAAGCTAGATTGAAAGGATACTATAGTTTTGTTATGTTAGCGAAGATGGACCCTCCTGATTCATTTCAGATAACAGGGATCCAACGCAGAATGTTCAATCTTGTAACAATTGCTCAGCTCATGAAGACACTCGGTATGTTTCTTGGAGCATATGCGGTGTATTCCTATGAGGCCACCGTAGAACCTTTGTACTGGTATGGCGTACCGCAGGTTCCTCTTGTCTTGTTACTTGCTATCATAGACCTTGTTGCAACGGTTGGATTCCACTACTCAAAGGATTGGGCCTTTCAGCTGGTTTTGGTACTTGCGGGATTGGGATTTGCAGAAACTATGCTTGCATGGTCGGTCCCTGTAATGCTGTTGGCAATATGGATTGTAACACTCCTTGGGCCATGTTGGGCAAAGTGGGGATTCTACCAAGGATTGCATCGTCGCGTTCACGCAGGGTTGTTAACAGCTACAGAAAACCATGACAAACCTGGACATCTCTTCAACGGACATCGAATTAAAGACCACTTTTGTAGGTGTTTATATTCGCCACGCAGGAACTGAAAGATGTAGG
>JARGGA010000626.1 GCA_029210805.1 Candidatus Thorarchaeota archaeon | reverse complement strand
GACCAAGGAATGCAAGACCAGACTCTGATAGTATCGCACCCACAACACCTAGTGTGATATCTGCAAAAAGAATCGGCGTTACGTTGGGGAAGATATGTCTATAGATGATGTATGTATCGGAAGCTCCTATGGCTCTTGCAGATTCCACATACGCCTTGTTCTTCTCGGCCATGACTTGCGACCGAATCAGACGCGAGGTCCCGGTCCACCCTAATATCGCAATGACTATGATAATATTTTCAATGGTAGGGCCGAGGAAGGCTGCCAAGACCATCATCAGCGGCAATCCTGGAATTACCAGTAGAAAGTCAACTACACGCATGAGAACTTCATCTATCTTTCCCCCAAAGTATCCTGCAGACATTCCAACTACTACACCAACAACAGTGGAAAGCGCAGTAGCAAGAATACCTATTATCAGAGAAATTCTTGAACCGTATACTAGTTGGCTCCACGCATCAGCTCCTTTGTCAGTCGTTCCAAGATAACCGAAGTAGTCACCATAGGGAACCATTTCAAGCTTGGTTACAGATACTGTGACACTCCCGGTATACTCCTCCCATGGAGTTGTACCAATGAAGCTTTCGAAATTAGAAGAAGGTGCAAGGCCGACAGCAATTGTTAGAACATCTTCTGGGTCATCTTGATTACCAGCATCATCCTCTATCATCCCTCTCCATCCTGCAGCAATATCAAAGTAATTGAGATCGATACGATGGGATAGCTGATTTTCACCATATGGAGGATTTGAATTGTATATCCTCTTCCAATTTCCTGAAGAATCAATAAGCCATAGGTAAACGCGAAACATTAAGCCGCCATAATCTTCTGTTGCGAAGTCACCTGTGAGGGTAGTTCCAAACACCAGAGTCATATTAACATCACTGGGCAAGCTGTTATAGGGCCAATCAATTGATTGGCTTGTATAAATGAAATCGCCTGTATAAGGAAGCTGATCATCAGGATCTCTGGTGAAATTGAGACCTTCACCGGCACTATAACTCCAAGTTAGATTGACATGACTTTGTCCGTATCCACTATTCGCATCTCCATGAGTAGAAGAAAATTGACTTGATCGATTTCCTACAATTGTAAAACCAGGATCATTTTCGAAAGTAGAATCAGGAATTCTCTGCTCAGTCACTACACCGGTTGGATCAAAGAAATTCATCCAACTTGGGGCTAGAAAACTTGGTGCAACTTTGTTATTTGGAGAAGGATCATGAGTTGCAAGAACTGGAGCTACTATTGCCATTGCAACAAACATCAATAGTATAGCAATACCAATCAAACCAATCTTATGTCTTCTGAATTCCCCCCAAAAGGAAGTGATTCCAATATACCAATTACTATCCTTCCAGCCTTGTGATTCCGCTTCTGTCAAATTGTGCACCTTACCTTCGCGTTCAAACAGAATAGAGAAATTCTCCATTATGAAGGGATATGCCGGAATTTTGTTAACCTTATCAACATTCCTGCAAATCCAAAAATTTCGCACCTTTTCTAAATAAAACCAAGGCGGTATGTGCACATCTATAGTAAATTCGAATGAGTTTCCCAGTTTTTGAATGGCAAAAAAGAAAGAAGGTGAGCCCCGAAGGGCTACCCATTCACAGAATACTAGATCATCCGTACTTAATCCGTGGATCAAGCACACCGTATAGTAAATCTGCAACAAAGTTAGCTAAAATTGCTGTAATTGCTATGATCATGAAAATTGCCTGGACG
>JARGGA010000625.1 GCA_029210805.1 Candidatus Thorarchaeota archaeon | reverse complement strand
CGAACGACCCTGAAGGTCGGAGCAAGAGATTCATTCTCGATTGCAGCTCTTTGACTTCCTACTCCAATTGGGATTCGTAGTTCCTCAGCAGCCTCAGCGAGCCGTCTATTGATTTCGGTAGTATCCGGATGGCCACCAGTCATTGCAGCTATAACAATAGGAGCGTCAGCACGAAGGCCCAAGATGTTCGTTGTGAGGTCGATGCTATCCTTGTTAATCTCAGGCATTGCATTATGAATGAAGGTGATGTCTTCAAACATTGTAGATTTGTTACATTGTACATTTTCCCGTAAGCAAATCTCGATATGTTCCATTTTGCGCCGGCGAGTTTGCATAGCTTCAGAAATTTCCTCAGCTTCTGATTCATCATTAGACTTACCGTGGGACATCATCAAAACCTCTAGTGATACTAGGGACAAGTCTAGATAAAGATAGCAGTATCGGAGGACAAGTCCGTGATTGCTTGCGCGAGGCGAAGTATTTATTCAGTAACCCTACAGTTTTTAGTCGGTGCCATAAGATGAATGAGGAAACAAAGTACCGAGTTGAATCAGCTGATGATGAGGAAGATAAAGAGAAAACTGGTTTTCTAAGACCCCTTCCTGAACCTACTCAAAAACTAAGGAAAAAAGGAAAAGGTGGCGCCATTACAACATTACTTGGTTTCGAAATGTATGAACGTAATCGCGACATACTTGTTCTTCTTATCATTCCGCTTATGTCTGGATTAATTGATGCAAACATTTTCGGTTTGATTATTATTGATAGTCTTCCAGACAGCGTCATATACATCTTCGTAATTCCTCTAATTGCAGCGATTCCTATCGGATTGATTGCAGGTAAAACAAGTCATGGTATTTTCGGGGGAATTCTTGCTGGATTCTTCTTTGTATTCTGGTTGATGCTGTTTCTAATCACTCCTGCGCTTATCGATCCTACAAATCTACTTGGCGAGTTTGCTGTTAGTGGTTTAGTGGTTTCAATGATTTACTTCCTGTTTGTGGTGTTTGCTTCACTACTAGGATCATTGATTGGGAGTATTGCACGAGAGTTTTTCTAGCCTAGAATCACTCCTCTTCAGATAAGCATATATTGGAAAGTTCTGCGGAACGTTTGCATGAGCAGGGTAGGGGTGCTAATCAGCGGCCGAGGTTCGAATCTTCAGGCACTGGTCGATGCAGAAGCTCGTGATGAACTTGGTGGCGAAATTGTTGTCGTCATCAGTAATAAGAGCGAAGCGTTTGGACTGCAGAGGGCGAAAAATGCTGGTATTCAAACGTATGTTGTTTCTAAAAGAGACTATCCAATCAGAGAAGAACATGATCAACGCATCGTGGATATTCTAAAAGATAACCAAGTGGACCTGGTTGTTCTTGCAGGATATATGCGTGTACTAACGGATGTTTTCATTTCAGAGTTCGAGAATCGAATTATCAATGTTCATCCCGCGTTGTTACCTGCATTCAAAGGTTTAGATGCCCAGCTGCAAGCTCTTGACCATGGGGTTAGATACTCGGGATGTACAACTCATTTTGTTAATCTTGAGATGGATGATGGGCCAATAATTCTACAGGCAGTAGTTCCAGTCCAAGCATCTGATACAGGTGAGGTATTAGCAGATAGAATTCTACCTGAGGAACACAAGATATTGGTTGATTCAGTCCGACTTTTTTGTAATGGAAGGTTAAAGGTAGAGGGTCGAAAGGTCCTCATTCGGGAGGGTTAGAAATTATG
>JARGGA010000624.1 GCA_029210805.1 Candidatus Thorarchaeota archaeon | reverse complement strand
GTTTAGCTTATGATAACTATGCGAACCTAACGGTTTGACAAAGAGAGAAACAGGGAATGAATGATATGCCAAAAATCATGTCAGAAGAATGGCTGGATTTGTATAAGGCCGCAATTAACAGCAACGAGGCGTACGCAAAGGCTGCGTCTTGGTGGACTGGCGATTTTGTATTCGTTGTAAGGGCTAGTGGTAATTTAGACCATGACATCTTTGCGTACATCGGGTTACACAAGGGTGAATGCACTGGTGTGAAGTCCCTCACAGGAGAGTCTGAATATGAGGTAGTCCCTCCGGATGGGACTGCTAGCAGTGATGATAAAATCGCGGTAGAATACACGTATGAAGCTAATTATGATTCATGGGTGGAAATTTTGAATGGCAAGCTGGATCCTATTCGAGGACTTCTTAGTGGTAAGGCAAAGATTCAGGGTGAGATGGCTAAGGTTCTCAAAGCTACTGATGCCGCAAAGGAACTTGTGAGAAGTAGTAGCATGGTGGACACAGAATTCTACTAGAGATGAATGGTGAAATTAAATGGACGAATCTGCACAAGAAGCCCTTTACATGACATTCAAGGCTGTAATAGAAGATGTCATCGCTGATAAGAGAAAGAACCCAAAGAACATGAAAACACTTGACGAGTTCGAAGCCAAGATAAACATGGGTCTACATGTGGAAGAGGATTTCATTCTCTGGCTGAACCTAGTAGCAGAAGGCGGTGTCTATTCCCTCAGCAAAGGGAAGTTGGAGGAATATGACTTAGAGATCATTTCCGACCCCGAGGACTTAATGTATTTCACAAATGGTGAATATTCAACAATGAAGATGATGACTGGCAAGAATAGGTTTGGCAAGAGAAAACTTCGTTACAAGGGCGGAACAACTGGCAGAAATATGGGAACGTTGTTGAAGCTACCCAAGGTTCTTGTATTGGAGAAAAGGAAGTAAAGTCACTCCTTGCTGTGTTGTCTTTGTCCGAGAAAGACAAAAACTCTAGGAATCAACCTTCTTGGCATTTATCCAGTATTGTCTTTCTCCGCCCTATTTGAGAACGCCCTCATATATAATCTCAAAACCTAGATTTTGTACAGCTGCGAGGGTCTTCATTGGATCATTAGTGCTCCACACCATTGGTTCTCCAAAGAATTCACTCATCCCGTCCGACTCGAAAACTCCTGTATTCAGAACCAGTATTCCATTGTTCCTTAGCATCCGATGGAAGTTCTGAATGATTGTTGGGTGGTTTTCTCGTGGTATGTGCCATAATGTGTATACACTGATAATCCCATCAAACGAGCTTTCCGGAAAATCCATTGTCAGTATGTTCCTGTGATAGAACCTCGCTTCAGGAACATTCTCTTTTGCTAAATCAATCATCCTCCTGGAGATGTCAACTCCAGTTACGTTGATCCCCTTTTCGCCAGAAATTCCGATGTGGGTTTTCCAACTCCACAACCTGCATCTAATACATCTCCTGATTCTGGCAGTAGTTCAGAAAACTGCATTAGTTAAGGAATGAGTTTCTCATTATTTCTGAAATTGTGATACGTTTCCCCCATCTTATCGTAGCTTTCTTCTACCGTTTTGAATATGTCTGAAATTGCTAAGACCTCCTTCTTTGTCTTGCATCATGATCTATCGGGTTCTATGCAAAGAATAGTTTCTTGTATGTCAGTGGAATGATTAACTATATTTAAGATTTTTCATTTCCGATACAAGGATATCGGGATTGAAGAAA
>JARGGA010000066.1 GCA_029210805.1 Candidatus Thorarchaeota archaeon | reverse complement strand
ATTCATTAAAGGGAAGTCCAACTTTGTATAGGTTTCTTGCAGCTGTTGGCAACCCTGAAGGTCTAGATTCTGTCAAGAAGAATGTCGGACACATGATTATCATTGATGGAATAATCCAGAGATTCTTTATTGATAAGGAAGGAATCTAGACTTTACCGATGGTCATCTCGGATAGTGTTTGTCAGGATCTTCAGTATAGACCTTCTCAGAAGATTTGTGTGCTCCTGGTGTATCCAACTCAACATCACGTTTGGTTGACTTGTCCTCTGCTAGTATTTCTCTAAAAACCTCATTTTGAATGATTAATCGCTGTACCTCGTTACTGCCTGTCCATATTGTTGCTAGACGTGCATCTCTATAGAGGCGCTCGATTGGATAAACGTCAGTGTATCCGATACCTCCCATAATCTGCATGGCTTCATGCACCGCTTTGAATCCCGCCTCGGTTCCAAACACCTTTGCTATTGAAACTTCTTTTCTACACCATGCACCCGTATCAGCTACCTTCCCTGCACGATATACGAGTCCCCTTGCGGCATCAAGACCGATTGCAGCGTCTGCAATCTTGAAACTAATTGCCTCAAATTTCCGAATTGTCCTGCCAAATGCCTCTCGCTTGTCTGCATATCGAGCAGCAATCTCTATTGCAGCTCTTCCCATGCCAATTGGACCTGCAGCAGAAGTTAGTCGTTCAGGCACCATCATCGAGTTGAATACTGCATTACCATCATGCAAATCTCCAACCAAGTTACTTTCCGGTATCTCTACATCTCTCATAACAATGCGAGCCGCCCCCATGCCACGACATCCCATTAACTCATATTCCTCTTCCACCTTCACACCTGAATCCCGTTCAACGATGAATGCACTAAGTGATTTATGTGGGGGTGCTTCAAAGTCGGTCTTGGCATAGATCAAGAAATAATCCGCCCCGACGCCTCCTGCAACAAATCTCTTCTCACCATTGATGACATAGTTATCACCATTCTTCACAGCAGTTGTGTTGGTACCAAAGAAGTCTGAACCGCCTCTTGGTTCAGTAAGTCCCTCTCCAGCAATCTTCTCTCCCTTCAGGGTAGGGAGAAGATAATTCCGTTTCAGTTCTTCAGTTCCATGCTTGTTGATTCCCTCTCCAATAATGCTTGGAAGAGAGTATGCACAACCTAATGCAATTCCTAGAACACCAACTTCCTCAAGAGCCACGAGCTCAGAAGTCCATCCAAGCCCCCGACCTCCATACTCCTTTGGAAATCGTAATCCCAGAAGGTTTGCTTTTCCTGCTGCCTTGATAAATTCGTAAGGATATTCCTTCTCCTTGGAATCCATACCTATTACAAGTTCGCGATCCACTTTATCCCGAATAAAATTTCTGACTTCTTGTTTTATTGCTCTCTCAGCATCACTCAATAGCACGTCGAACATAATCCTAGCCTCGCTAGTTTCTGTATATGAATCGTGCACTAATGAATGTGGGGGAAAGCTAGTATCTGCTACTCCGGGATGGCAAAAAACTTAGAAAAATTCAGACCTCTCCCAATAGTGATTTTAGAGTTTCTTCAGAACCCCCTTGTCTATCAACATGAATTGCATCAGTCGGACAGGCGATTTCGCAAACCAGGCATAGAATACATTCTTTCGTGTATAAAGGTGTTATCTCGTTTTCAAGAGATAGCTTGAATACATTGGTCGGACACGCATCTACGCACTTCATACATAATGTACATGCGTCGATATATATCGCTACGGTACTCCCATATATCAGACCGCCATCATGTTCAGAACTCCAAACGGCGTAGGGTCTCTCATGGCAAATCCTATTCCAAGTTGTTCTGAAGTTTTTGTCTATTGGCACATGTATCCTATCCATTTATGGCATTTAGATTCTCTGTAAGCGAGCTTATACAAAATCGCCTAATCGATTTTCACCTTCAATTGCCTTTAGCGGAGTCAGATTGATTGATGATTCCAGAGTCCCTAAGTATTTTCCATTTTCGTCACGAATGGCTTTGTATCGAATCAGCACCTTACTGGGCTCGCCATTCACTGGCATATCTAGCCGGAAGTCTATCTCATCCCACTCTCCACTCTTGAGATATTCAAGGACTTTCTCGACCTTGTGTAGGCTTCCTGATGGATGACACATTCTAACATTCCTACCAATGACTGCCGGTCCGCGTTTGAAGATTCGTATGCCGTGACGGTTCCAATACAGAACATTATCGTCCGCATCTATAACCGAAAAATCAACTGGTAGTATGTCATGCATTGCCGCAAGAAATTCGGGGGATAGTTTCTCAAGTGCTTTCAAAAGTGGCTCGATTATCATTTTCTATCTAACCTCGCTAAGAGTGAATACAATTGAATACTGCAATCCCTAATCATTGTGTCGCCTGAAACTCGTGGTACTTGGATTGAAGAATTTCTTCAGATTTGGCTAGCCAGATGAAAAAACATTCTCTATTTCTGCTTAATATAGTCGGAGGGGAATACATGTTTGTGTGGAAATGACCTTTACAACATCGACTAACCCTGAACGGCTAACCGAAGCCAAAATTGCAAAGATGATCACTTCATGTCCGGTCTGCTCCACGCCCTGGCCTGAAGGTAACTATGAGTGCGCAAACAAAAGCTGCGGTGTCAAGCTACGTATTGAACCAAAAGCATTGAACTGGTGGATGTTCTATCCCCGTTGCAACGGATGGGGTCATCTGCCTGCAGAGGGATAATTTTGGTTTGCGTTAGATTTTTCTGGAATCAGGTTACAACGCTCAAGTCTTAAGTGCCATCAAGTACTGGAGAAGTATAGCCCACAGCACGCATTCCTTGTAAGGAGTGGTCTGTATGAGGGAGGAATCACCTTGGATGAGGTCATCATAAGGTATCAGACAACCACAGAAGTAGAAAAAACCAGAATCGTTCGTGTTGATGAAACAGGTTTGAATTTGGATTTGCGTGACATTGTGGAGATTGACCTTCTTCCACTCATTTGGTGTACAAAACTGGAGAAGATAACACTCCAACACAACCATCTGAAAACAATCGACCTCACGCCTCTAGGCAAATGCATCAATCTTGAAATATTGCGGCTTAGCGATAATCATCTGGTATCAGTAAATCTTGAGCCATTAAGCGATTGTGCACATCTTCGTGAAGTTGACTTGAGTAACAATGCACTTCGAACCATAGACCTATCTCCTCTATTCCATTGTTCAGAGCTAAGCGAGATAAAATTTGATGATTCTTCGGTTCTTACAGCAGATTTGCTTCTAAGGTCAATAGGTAGCTGGCCTGATGTTTTAGTTGACAAGTTCCATAGGATACTGTGGAAATCTTCCGAATCATAGAAAATTTGCAACACAGCATATGCCATAAAATCGAATCCGGAGTTTGAATTATGGATCTAAAATTGAAGGGCAAACACATCCTCATTACAGGCGCATCTGGAGGTATAGGTATTGAACTAACAAAGCAATTCCTGACCGAAGGTGTCAATGTGACTGCCTGCTATAATAGAGAAAAGCGACAGCTAAGTGATCTGATGGAGTCGTTTACCGATAATCTACTAACAGTAAGCGCAGATATCCGAAAAGAAGATTCGGCCAAAGAACTCTTTACCCAAGCTAATTCGCGATTCGGAAGGGTCGATGGTGCTATTGCAAATGCTGGAATCGCCAATCACGAAGGTGTTAGTGTGAGTGAGATGTCACTTGATCAATGGGATAACACCCTTCGGGTGAATCTGACAGGTTCTTTTCTCACCGCAAAACACTTCTTCCAAAATCTTGAGAAATACCCTGGTGATGATGCTTCCCTGATTCTTGTTGGGTCTACCGCAGGTCTCTTTGGCGAAGCTTGGTACAGTGATTACTCAACATCAAAAGCAGGTATGCATGGTATGATGATGAGTTTGAAAAATGAGATTGTTCATTTGGCATCTAGAGGGCGAGTGAATCTTGTCAACCCAGGTTGGACAGTTACACCCATGGCAGAAGGTGCCGTTTCTGATCCCATAATGGTGTCCAGGATTGTGCAAACAATTCCTCTCCGAAAGATTGCAGAACCAGCGGATATTGCATCCACTATCGTTTTTCTAACATCAGATTATGTTTCTGGCCATGTTAGTGGTCAGACAGTCACAGTCGCAGGAGGAATGGAGGGACGAGTATTATTCACTCCAGATGAGGTGTCAGATTACGTAGACCGATACACATCCAAAGAGAAATGGTGATCAGATGGCGAATTTTGACGAGCTTGCTCTTGCTTATGATGATGCTATTGATTGGTCTGCACGCCTAAAACGAGAATTGCCCTTCATACTAGACGCATTCACTGATAGTAGACGCATACTAGATATGGCATGTGGTAGCGGTAGGCATGCAGTTGCTATTGCAAAAAAAGGGTACATTGTAGATGCGTTTGATACAAGCGAAGTGATGATTACAACAGCTAAAACCCTTGCTAAGCAACGAGCGGCTGAGGTTGAATTCTCTGTGAGCGATATGCTTGAAATTTCAGAGAGATATACCGGTAAGTATGATGGTATTCTGTGTCTGGGTAATTCACTTGCTTTGTTACCTCATGTTGATGACTTGCGTCTTGTTCTATCAAAGGTAGCAGGACTTCTTTCAGACAAGGGCTCATTTGTATTCCAAACATTGAATTTTGAAGAGATTGAAGCAACCGGTTTCACAAAATTTGATTCCAAAGATGGATCCTTGAGAACTGGCCAAAAAGTTGTTTTCAACAGGCAATTCGAACATCCATCTGATGATAGCGAAACAACTACTCTGATACTATCCACAATGATTATGGAAGATGGAAAGTGGGTTCACAACGAAACTCGGCAGAGTGTTCTTCGCCTTACCATCTCCCTTCTGACGGAATTACTTGGCCAAACTGGATTAGATCGCTTTGATGTGTATGCAACGTATGATAAGGCCCCCTTTGAACATGAAACAAGCCGCAGTATAGTCATACACGCAAAACGGGCAATCTAATGGCCTATCCATAGTTTTCGCCATCGGTTCTCCTTGTTACTGTACACTATCTGAACTAAGACTAATGCCATGATTACACTAACAAAGGCACCTGCCACTGAATATCCTACAAGAATATCAGCTGAGAGTAGGGTGGCAAAAAATATGGCTAGAGGACCAACTAGTAGATATGGATCAACCCATGGCCAGAGTAAATGGTTATACCAATGAATTGGGAAATCAAGAAGCAGATGGAAGACAATGCCGATTGCGCAAGACAACACAAGGTGTGGAGTAATCCCACATACGTCTTGAAGTTCCTCCCTATCCAGATTGAAAATTCGACCTATTAGTGTCGGATAGATATACCTTGTAACAAGTACTGCAAGAACTAGACCCAGTGTCAGCGCACCAACGAAACTATGGAGAATGAAATGATCTGTTATAACACCTCTGAAAAACAGGTAAAGTGGAACTACTTCAACATCAGGTATGACTGAACCCATAAGTAGACCTGGAAGTACCAATCTTTTGTCCAATTTCGAGGACCAATAACCAACAGGATAGTGGAACAACGTGAATGGCATTTCATTCCACCTGGCACACGAACCCCTATGAATGTCTGTTGGCTAGGTTTTTCCACAATGTCTTCATGTGTCCTATAGGCAAGCACTGTATGAAGAGTATCTCTTACTCCACTATCAATGGTGTACATCCATTGAAAAAGGGTTTGAAAGACCTTGTTGGACTCTATATACTCAAGTCCAGCAACCTGAGCATGTGGTTGACCTGACACGTAAATGACCTCACAGAGTCGTTCCTATTGTCGCTCCTGGGAAGACATCACTCTGGTGTCCAAGGTTAATCAAATTAGAAATGAAAGGCTATTTCATGAGAGAATAGAAGATAGAGGTGCGATCATGTACTTGCTATGTAATAAGAAGAAGGATGGCTGTAACGCACCATAGGGAAAAAAGAGTGGAACTTATGATTAGAAGCCATCTGGGGGTCTTATCTGGAGATTTAGAATCTAGTACCTCGCGTATCCCAGAGATGGAATGAGCAGGTTTCACAAGTGCAAGTCCTGACCGTAGTTCCGAATCTGGCATTCGTGAATATTTGCGTTCAAGTCGGATATGACTGTATTCAATGAGCATGTTGAAACCTATACAGATGCAAGTCATAGCTAAGATAGCATCACTCAAGCCAACTTCAAATGATGAAATGATTAGCTTCCCAATCGGAAAAGAAAGGAGGGCCACTACTAGCGAAAACGTTAGTAGCGGCAACCCGGTTTGTACATTTCTGTATGGTGTTTTGGTGGCTTTCCTCAACATTTCTACGTCTGAAGACGAAATGTCCCCATCAATATTCGAAGCAACCCAAGCAATCGCTCCTGAGCGCCAAAGACTAAGAGCCAATGTGGCTCCGAGTATCAGGATTTCAATGAACATCAATGTTCCTGCAAGGCCCACGAATACAAGAGAGGCTGCTGTCGAAACCAATCCGGTATCAACAGGAGGTGTCCCCACAGCTTGGATTATCAGAAAGAGTATAGCTATGAGAATTGCGGAAATTGAGGAAAATCTAAGATACAAACTCACTCGGGGAAACTTGAGTGGGTATTCCTGTGTTGATGGAATAGCTTGCTCGTTCAAGGGACACACCAGACCTATATTACATCAATGTGAATACAGTCACGACAAGAAAATCTATTATTGACACCATGATGATTGCCGCAGATGCTGCGAAAGCTGCTCTAACCCATGGTTGAGCCCACGACGCGCCTGCACCTACCAAGCTAGCTACTTTACCTGCTGTAAGACTCAATAAATATGCTCCACCTGGCAATGCACCTTGTAGTATTTTCTGTATAGCGAGCCCTGCGAACAGGTTTAGAAATACTGATACTATTGATAGAAATGACGAGATTCCCGGGTATGCACTTTGCACCCACAACAATAGTAGTGAAGCGAATGTATTGAAGATCAATGTAATGGCAAGGATGAGCAATATTGGATGTGCGGCTTCTGCAAATGCTGCAGGAATTTGAGATTCAGCTGTTGTGAAGTACCAACCAGTAAGCACACCTATTAGTGCAATCTTAATGATTAACCACCATGTCGGAATCGCGCCAAGCAACACTGGTTCTGATACCCCAGTAGCCAAATCATTGACCACATCGAATGCTTTGTCTATACACTTCTGGGTATCAGAATGTTCAAATCCCTTTGAATAAGCAGTAAGAAGAGCCGCAACAGCAAAACCGGTGACCCGTGCTTCGACTGCTCCATCAAATACCATTGCATCATGATCCGAGATGTATTTCTTAACATTACTGGATTCACAAGCAAGAACGATGTCTTTCCCTGGGGTTGTTTTGATACAGGAACTGAACTGCTCCCATCCAACTTTTGAGTCAGGTGTTAGAATCCCATCTTCATATCCATGGGACACCCACACAGTCTTTCCAATAACTCTTGATATACTCAGAATGAATTCTAATGAACCAAATGTCACTATCTGTATATTCTTCATCCCTTCCTGAATGGCATTCACAGCGCTTCGAACACCATCATCATTGTTCATAACAACAACAAGGTTCGAAGTAATAGGTGCAGATAAGGGGATTATGCCCATTGGTGCAACTACTAGAAGACAAATCAGAAAACTCATTGTTTCTAATTTCATTTTCATTCCCTCTCAGGATAATGCCTCCTGCATTATCACTAACACGGCGAGTAATGTATCATACTTGAGAGCTTATTAGAGTTCCTCAATTTCAAAGGAGGAAGAGTAAGTCCGTTACACCAATCCACAAAAAAACCAAACCAAAAGAAAGATGGATGAATGTCATACTTGGGGCTTCATTTAATGGCTTCTCGATTTCAACCTCGTATCGTTTTGCGTTTGGCTTCTTTGATAGCATAGAGTGAATTTCTTCAAGTAATTCAGATTCATGCATTTCACTATACCTTCGTTCGAGCTTGCTCAAAAATAGTTCAAACAAGATGTTGATAGACATAGTAGTACAAGCTAGAAGGAGTATTACTATCTGAAATATAGATGGAAGTCCACCAAGATAGGTTATAGGTATGAAGATAGTCAGGACTGCCAATGCTAGACTAATCAGCAGTAGAAAAATACCTATTCTTGACTTCCTATACGACTGCGTTAATATGAAGCGTAGTCTATCGCTTTCAGACTTTGGCCCTAGTCTAATCTGTGTAGTAAGGGCAATAGTAATCCATTCATTGAGCCTGAAAAAGGAAATGCCTAGCACCAATTGATTGCAAAAAAGAACCATACCAGTGGCAATCAATGAGTCGAGAAAGAACATATAGACGATTTCAGGTGAGTCTATGATGAATGAGGATATGACAAGACATTGAGAGAGTGTCCCGATAATAAGCATCGTTACAACTGAAATTCCTAAAAATAATCGAACGCGAGGAAATGCAAAGGGGAATTCAGTATCAGAATACCATCCATTTTCGTCCATAAGTTTTCCTTATGCTCCTATAGATTATCAGCTGTGAAATGAAACGAGTTTTTCGACGGTGATTGTGTGATGGTTTTTGGTTTTGTATCTCAACCATCATATCACCATGAAAGAAAAATCTCTCTCGTTCTCTTTCTTGAAATGAGGGATTCTAATTTATGTTAATCCGTTTGTGACTTTTTCTTTGAGATGGATTCTGCAAATACTTTAGAGGGACAAGGTCTAATACGCTCGATGTCAGGAATTTAGTGCGTAGAGAAGGAGATTGACTCTTTGACTGCTGAGAGAACACGTTCCAAGATTGTTTGTACTATAGGTCCTGCATCTCGTTCCGAAGAGGTTCTAGCTGGAATGATAGAGGCGGGAATGGATGTCGCACGTATCAATTTTTCGCATGCAACCCACGATATTGCACGGGAAACATTCGAAAGGATTCGAAAAGTTGATGACACTGTAGCAATTCTGTTTGATCTTCAAGGACCGAAGATACGCATCGGTGAAATGAAACAGCCCGTGGAACTAGAAAGTGGAGCATCATTTATTCTTTCAATCGATGATTTTGTCGGTGACGAAACACGAGTTTCGATTTCCCACAAAGAGCTCCCAGATGACGTAAAGAAAGGGGATACTATCGCCATCAACGACGGAATAGTAATATTGAGAGTCGAAGAGGTTGGGAAAACAGATGTCCAAACCAAGGTCATTAGTGGAGGACCAATTTCAAGCAGAAAGGGAGTCAATATTCCAGGAATCCGACTTTCTTGCCATTTGCCTACTGAGAAGGATGTCAAAGACCTGGACATTGCTGCTGAACTTGAACCGGATTTCATAGCATTGTCATTTGTTCTTGATGCAAATGATATCAAGCGAGTAAATGAAATAATTGAAGGCAATGGCCCAAAGAATGTAGATATAATCAGTAAAATCGAACATATGTTGGCAGTGAAAAATTACGATGAAATATTGAAAGCATCCCATGGCGTTATGATTGCCAGAGGGGACCTGGGTATAGAAGTTCCAATGGAGGATGTTCCCGTTCTTCAAAGGGACTTGGTACGCAAAGCGAATGTTTGGGCGAGACCTGCGATAGTTGCAACACACATGCTGGAATCAATGACACATGAGAGAATTCCAACGCGCGCAGAAGTAAGTGATGTGGCACATGCCATATTCGATAGAGCAGATGCAGTTATGCTCAGTGCAGAAACTGCAATGGGGCATGATCCAGTTGGCGCCGTAGCAATGATGGAACGTATCATCAGACGTGCAGAGAAGAAAATCACACCTGTGAATCCATTGGACATCACTTCGGAAGAGCGATACATCGTGGAAATTGTAGGAAACTTGGTGTATAGCGCTGTCACGTTGCTTCCGGAGAAGATTGATGGAATCATCACTGCGACACGAAGCGGATTCACAGCAAGATGGCTCTCAAAGTTCAGACCACCTGCAGACATCTATGCTGTGGCTAGTGAAGCGGCGGTTATGCGGCGACTAAGAATTCTATGGGGAGTTCAACCAGTACGATACGAGCACGATATTAACAATGTTGATGATTTGGTGAGGGAGTCTGTTCGAGCGGTACATAGCCTTGGGTATATTGAAGTTGACAAAGATATTGTCTTCACATCTGGCATAAGACACATCCCTAGTAGAACCAATATTTTGGGAATATTCCATGTGGAGGACCTTTTGCTGAATGTATAAGAATCCGCCCGAAGATTTGGCATCATCATCCTCAAATCTACTATCTTCCTAAATGATTTGAACATAATCTGTTATTATCCCCTCTTTTGAAATTCTGCAGAAACTTTTCCATTGTGGTAAGGTTGACCAAACCCTTTATTCATCACTATCCACTATCGATGTTTCGTCTGTGATAATTTCAATTGTGAGGAAGATGTATGAAGTTGCCAGATGAAGGAGATTCAGAACGGATAGAAAAATCAGATTTCTATGATGGATACTGGAATTGTAAGTTTAGCGCGAGCAAGTACGGCGAATTCAGATATCTTCCTACAGTTCGATTTCAATCAATACGAGAACTACTTCCAAAGTCTTTTGTAACTGCATTGGATATCGGATGCGGAGATGGGACTACTCTACGACTTCTGGAACGGGAAACAGGTGTTAGAGGAGAGGGAGTAGATGTATCACTTACTGCGGTGGAGAGAGCAATCGCTTTGGGAGTTTCTGCAAGTGTTCATGATGCAGATTCCCCATTTAGCTTTGAGGACAGTTCATTTGATTTGATAATCTGTAGTGAGGTCTTAGAGCATCTAAAGTATCCTCACATTTGCATAGCGGAAATGAAACGCATTCTCAAACTGGATGGTGTCATCATTATTAGCATCCCGAATCTAGGTTTTATCAAAAGGAGATTACGATTACTTGTTGGGAGAAATCCATTTGATTCCTATGAGTATCATTTGTCCGAGCATCTACATCACTGGACAAATCGATCCTTCAGAGCGATAATGGTAGATTTTGGATTTGATGTAGACAAAATGCTTCCAATCAGAACTACTGGTTTGAAGAATAGTATGGTATCTATCTGGCCGGCGCTATTTTCAGATTATCTTTTCTATTTGATAAGGAAAAAGAGTACAAGACGCACAAAACTCAGATGCAGCATGCGTGATGCAATAGATGAAGAACTTTCAGAGTTGAAAAATCTACGAGTGTAGTCACAAATAAGGAGATGAATGGCAACGAGGATTTGCAGAATCTCAAAGAGAGTACGACCTCAACTCGGTGGAATTGAAAATCATGTATATTTCCTCTCGCTCTGTCAGCAGCAAATGAATCACGACATAACTCTTGTAGTACCGAGAGTCCCGAAATCCCTCCTCGATAATGAGATTCGTGTCCATCGCGTTTCTTCATTTGTATTAACGCCAATGGCAGGAAAAAACCTTCCATCAAGATTTGCTGAAACGATTAAGATCATCCTATTTGCAATGAGCGTTTTAGTATTCTGTCTTAAATCCGTTAAAAGAAATCCCTATCAAATTATACATGCGCATGGTGATAGGTCCATGGCTTTTGTAGTTTGGTTCGTTTCAAGAATTATAAGGCGCAAGTCGATCCTGACAGTGCATTCAGGGCTGGACAACAGCTTAGATTCATTCTTCAATTTCATTTACACTCTTCCAGATGTCTTAATCGGTGTATCGGATAAGATTAGAGATCAATTAAGAGAGATGACTGGCAGAGAGGAACGAATTTTCAGCGTTTCCAGTGGAGTAATGCCAGAGTTCTATCAGCATGATGAACCAAAGTATCAGAGTTCCACCAAAGTATGCTTTGTAGGAAGGCTTAGACCCTCGAAAGGTGTCCGTTATCTTGTGGGAGCTATTGATATTGTCCGAAGGAGCAATCCGAACATCCACGCGGATATAATCGGATATGGAATCGCACTCGAATCGCTAAGGAATCTAGTTAAAGAGCGTGGAATGGAGAATCACATTAGTTTTCATACGGACCTGGAAACAGAGGCTGTAATCAGGATTCTCAAACAGTCGGCCGTATTTGTAATGCCATCCATTACCATTTCCAGTGACTCAACAGAAGGAAGACCAACTGCAATAATGGAGGCACTTAGCCTTGGTATCCCAGTAATAGGAACAAATGTTGGTGGAATTCCAGAATTAATCGAGGAAGAGAAGAATGGCTTAATTGTCAATGAGAAAGATGAGAGAGCCTTGGCTGCTGCCATTTCACGTATATTAGATGATGAGTCATTACAAAAAGAGATGCGCAAAAACGCGTTTCGAAGTAGCAGAAATTTTAGCTGGCCTAGTATAACTCGAAGAGTACTAG
>JARGGA010000065.1 GCA_029210805.1 Candidatus Thorarchaeota archaeon | reverse complement strand
CAGAGAGCGATAGCTACAGTTACCTGTTCAAAGTGATGATTATCGGTGAAGGTGCCGTTGGAAAGACCGCACTCGTCAACAGGTATACTACTGGACAATTCGAAACTGATTATAAGACTACAATAGGAAGCCAGTTCGCTGTTAAACTGACCCACATATCGCCCCCTGAGTCCACTCACTCCATCGGTATCAAAGTACAAGCATGGGATGTAGCCGGACAGGCTCGATTCAAGGCTGTAAGGAAGATGTACTACAGCGGGGCTGCAGGGACACTTGTTGTTTTTGATGTCACAAGACGCAGGTCCTTTTCTGAACTTGTAAAATGGATTGAAGAATGTGACGAATCGGTTGGCATGAGGGTTCCAATCATATGTGTTGGCAATAAGATAGATCTACCTGATAGGGCTGTACCTTCTGATGAAGCAAAGAAATGGGCTGAGGACCAAGAGTTCCTATACATGGAAAGCAGTGCTAAGACTGGTGAAGGTGTTGCCGACATGTTTACGGTGCTATCCGAGATTATGTGGCGAGACGCACGTGAATCTGCTGACGCGAAGAAACAAGGACGCTAGGGTTCATGAGTTTGAGATGAGCACCTTTCTCTCTGTAGGTGCCCAAATTCTGTATGCAAACCCTTTCGCGGGCTATGACAGCTCTTTGGTAACAATGAAAAGCGATGCATACAATCTCTAGAATGATACACAATGGCCTCTGGAGCAGCTAAAGCACCTTCAAAAATAGCAAAATTGCTTTCCATTTCACATGACAAAGATGTTGATGGACTCAACTCAGCCGCAATAGTTCGCAGGTATGCAAAATCCAAAGGTTTGAAACATGAGGTAATTCTTACGGATTATGGTGGATTTGAGAAAGTATTCGGCAAAGTTGCGGCATATCGAAATACATTGATAATCGTCACAGATCTTGGAATGGATGAAACTGAACTAGACAAAGTCTATGATGGACTCTCACGTGCAATTGCTCAAGGATGCAGGGTTGTTTGGCTGGACCATCATCAGTGGTCTGACACATCTGCAAAAAGAATTCTATCACTTGGAAACAAAACAGTGCTAAAAATTAATCATGAATACTGTGCAGCCGAGATAGCTTTCAAGGTACTGATGCCCCGGGATGAAATATCTGAGGAGTTGGCACGTATTGCACATGATACTGATTTTAACCACCGGGAAATCGAAGTTGCAAACGCACTCACAGATGCTCTGTCTGTAATCCGATTTGGAGCGCTTGACCGTCGGGAGGATTTGACCGAGGCTCTGAAATCACTACTAACATCACTTGCTGACGAAGGTGTTTCTGGAGTATGGGATGAGCCCACGAAACGATTCAAAGATTCTCTTCTATCAAAAAGGATAGATCATTATCGAAAAGACCGAATGAAGAAGATGAAGAAAGCCCTTGCGGGTCACAATGATATAGAGATTCATGAAAGACTTGTTAGAATACTTGAGATGCCAAGCGGAGTTACAACGACCGATATCGGGACATTTCTAAGCAATCCTGAAACGCTTCGTGTGCTAGGGGACGATCTTAGAGTCGCTGACCTCCTCATATCTGTAAGTCAAGGAGGTATGCTTGGTTTCAGGCGGGGTTCAGAAAGGGTTCTCTGCAACGGGGCAGCTGGTCTCTTCAATGGTGGAGGGCATCCTTATGCAGCGGGTGGCGAATATGGGATGTATGATGATTTCCAAGCGGTATGTGACGATATTGCTCTTACACTATCGAAAAACACTGATTGGATTGCCTAGGGGATTTTCTTAATTCTTGCTTCCATCTACAAAATTTCTGAACATCTTTGAATATGTTTTTGAAAGGTCTTGAGCTCTATCCCACAATGCATCGAATGAATTAACTGCATCATCAATTAGTATGTGATTCCCTTTCCTTGTTATCAAGGCTACACTATCAGGCCTTGGGGAGTATGCCAAAAAAAGCACCATTTTGTCTCTGTTCAAACTAACCATTGTGTATCCTGTTTCTTCCTTATCTGCAAGTCTGATTTGGACCTTCCCACTTGCCAGTCCAGTTTCCATGAGTTCTTTTTCTCCTTCCGCGAAGGAACGCAAAATAGTTTCTGTTAATCTGATACCAAACGGAGCTTGGTTTAGTAGTGCTCTAACCTCGAGTCCGTCTCTTGCTGCTTCCAATATTCTTTGCTCAACATGGCTGCTTGTTCCTCCAAGATCCAGAACATTGGACTTAGCATTTATTCTCAGAATATCTCCCTCCCCAACTCCTGTGCACATACCTCGGACAATAATGCTTCTGACATTCTGTAGTCCTTCAATTAAGCCAGTTAATCTTTCAACATCGTTTCCCGCGAGTTCCTGAATTATGTATCTTGAAATATCATCAGAAACAATATTCTCGAGATACTCTATCTGCTGTTCTGTTTCTTCTATTTCATCTGCTAGTTTGATTTTTGTTCGGTCAATATATGTCTGGAGTGCGTGTCCTATTGATTCTGGGTCTGCTGAATAGGTATTGGGAGTATCAATGCGATTTACAATGATAAAGCCATCATTTTCCAAATTTGAGAGGCATTTATAGATCCAGGCTTTCGAAAATCTCTTTTCTATCGTGGTGTTTGCTTCTGCATGGATTTCTTCGACGGTGTGCCCAATTCTTGTATCCATCTGAAGATTTAGTATAATGCCAAGGATTTGAACATCTCTTCCATTAAGACTCAATCCGATTTTTTCCATAATCCGTGTCGCACTTGAACGCTTCAATGATACACCTCAACTAAACAATTCAGCATCCACAAGATCTGTAGATCCATCAAAATCTTCGTCAAATCTATCCACTATCTCATCCACAAGCTTTGAATTTACTGATCGTGGTATCCAAACTGCTGTATACGGATCATCTGAAACCACTAGCACAACGCCCTCTCTATTTAGAGAAACTGCTTGGTATGTTTTCGTTGTTTTAAAAGTGACTCTTGACTCTGCGTACTTTCCAATCTCGGGAATTGATTTGAGTCGTTTGTATTCTTGTATTCTATCTCTCAACAAATCTTGGTTTACATAGTCTGGATTATGCAAAATGAACTTCATCAATACTTTCTTTGAAAACAAAGCAATGCCTATGTTGCGGTTCTTCTCCTCGTATGATTTTGTTCTGAAGTTCCAATCTAGTGTAGCTCGTATAACATCACCCTCTCTGGCACGAGAGTAAATCTCACTTCCAATTAGATCCTGAATTTCATTTATACCCTGAGTCGAACGAGATCCGCTTTCAAATCTGGTTCCAAGAAGAGTTTCAATGAGGTCTCTAGCCAACCAAGATGGAGTAAGGGTTGATACGGTTTCATGGGTTGCTAATAGACTCTTCTGGTTTTCCTTCAATTTGGTTACATGCTGAACCCGAATTGCTTCGATTCCCCTTGACAATACGGGTAAATTCGTGATGTACTGATTTGGCGCTGATGATCTATCCACTACAATCAAGCCATCCCCTTCTAGAAACTTCAAGTATCGATAAATGAGTGGACGTGCAATCTCCTTTCCGCCTGTTTCCTCAAGCAGTTTTGTTCGCATTGCATCGAACGTTGTGCCTACACCTTTTTCATCTTGGGTTGAAACGATAGCTCGTAGGATTCTTGAGCGACCATCTCTTAGATCGATTCCCAAAATATCTAGTGCCTTTTTAGAACTATACTCGGTCATCTATCAATTTTCTATGAACGTCTGCTTATCTTGCTTGTCATTCTCAAGTACTGATGCAATGAAATTATCCTTTGGAACTCCTAAATCGCTCAAAGCCTTCGCATTCAATTTGTCAATTGGTATTGCGGATTTCCACTCCTCTTCAAATGCATCTATTGCACTTGCTATTAGATCCGAATTGAATTCATTGGTAACCCATGCAGCTGTAACAGGATCATCCGCTATCATCAATGCCATCACTTCATCGTTAAGACTCACAAACTGATACCTTTTGACTCCCGGTCTTAGAATCCTAAAATCCAAACCCTTTCCCTGAAACTTCAATAGACTTGTCACAAATCTTAGTATCCATTCTTGCGTATTTTCATTCAGGTTTTCGCGTTTGATCTGAAACGCCTCAAATGAAACAGTGTATCTGATATCCGCTCCTGTTGTTGCTGTTTTAAAGAGCCGGCCCATTCGTTTATCTGCAGTGCCTACAAATGAACCAGCATCCAAAACCGAACTCCTGATTACATCTCCTTCTTTGGCAATGTCGTATATCGTTTCATTAGTGACTTGGTGAAATTCATCCATGCCTTTGATATATCTCGATCCAGGTATTCCTCTTTGTCCGGTTAGATTTTCAAATAGATTCTGTGCTACGCTATTTGTATTTAGGGCTTGAAGCCTTGTAATAGTGGATTTGGCTTCCTGTATCTTGCCAGTGTAATCTTCAATGGCATCGCTCTTCATTTTCCTTAGACCAAATATCAGGGAATTGATATCACAAATGTATTTTCTATGTTTGGTACTTACGTCTTCAATCTGCACTAGGCCCTTTTCTACAAGATCCTTCAGAAGTCTGTGCAACCATGCTCGAGTTATTTCTGTCTTATCTTGAGTTCTGTTTACTCTGGAAAATATCTCGGCAAATGACATTGGGTGCTTTAATTCCAACTGAAGATTTAGAACTGTTTTGAGAATATCAGCAATTCTTGATTGTTGCGCAACCGATGATTCCAAGCCTAAAATTAACATGACCTCATCCAAATTATCATACAAGCTCATAACCCCGCTCCAATGCATAGTTCTTAGATTCTTTCTTATTTTTTTATCTGTCTATCGTTGCTTGATGCATTTTTCCATGTATTATCTCTCGCTCATTTTCTTCAAAACCGAAGCCATGAATGGACTCTCAAGAAAGCCCATCTTCTGTAGTTCTTCCGGTTTTGCCTTCATGATGGATACTGCTTTGCTCCATAGAGTGTCAAAACTTCTGATTACTGTATCAATTAGATCTTTGTTAAAATTACGAGTAACATATATTGCTGTAGGTGGGTCTTCTGTTATTATCAATGTCAACGCCTCATCATTGAGTGAAGATTGGTTATAGGCCATTCCTCCTGATATCACACGAACATCGAATTTGTACCCTTCCGCTTCAAGCTTTGCAAACTCAACAAAGTACCCCGCAACATCATCAGCGGTGAAATTCTTAGTAACACCATCTGAAAGAAGGACCTGTGCATCAACTAACCACCTTACATCTACCCCTTTCCGGGCAGATTCAATATATTTGCCCAGCCTTTCTCTAGGCGATTTGACCCAAGGGCCGCCCCAAGACATAGTTGTCCGAATGATATTTCCTTTTTTTGCAGGAGTATGAATGTGATCATGTAGAACGCGATGAAGCTCATCTACACCAGTGATGAATCTCGAACTCAGTTTTTGTGGTTTTCCGGTGAGGGCTTCTACAAGATCTTGTCCAACACTGCTACAATCGATTGAGCTGACTTCACTCTTCTGCTTGGTCAGATGGTCGATCTGTGATATGAACTCCTCTTCAATGTCCCCTTTTAGCTTTTCAAGACCACCGACTACAGTTTCAACATTTCCTATGTATCTCCTTCTAATGGCGTCTCCAGATTCAAGTCGGATAATATCCACGTCCACCAGACTCTTCAAGATTCGGTGAACCCATGCTTTGCTAGCCTTAAAATCGCCCTCCCTTTGGAGATTCTCATAAATTTTTCCGAAAGTAACCGCATCCTCAAGTTCCTCTGTTGTATCTAGTACCGCACGAAGAACCGTGAGCATCCTCGACTCTTGTCCTTTACCTATCTTCAAACCCAAAATTCCAAGGATTTCGGAGAGTTTCTCGTCCATACAGAAATACACCTACCCATTTATGAGTACCGACGTGTGATTGTAGCTACAGCTAGCTGTATATACATTGAAAAGCGATATTACCTTATATCTGTAGTCTATGAATAAAGCAATCACAACGTGTCCACTTTAGATATGAGTGAACGTTGGCATGCGGAAAGAAAACGGTTGGAATGGGGGGATCCCCATTTCCCTTTTCTTTTCTAATGAACTCAATTTTGGCTAAATTTGTGATTTTTGTGCATATACTGTGTTGGTAGTAACTCCATGCATGTTGAAACTGTATACATTATTAAGGGCGTTTTGGCACTACTATACTTGTCCTAGTTGGATGAATCAGAATCCCGTGACGTTAAAAATAGCTGAGCGGGGTGCTGACTTTGGGCATGTTCAGATTAGGATACAGAGGCAGGGCGCGAGGGGTGGGCCCTGCTTCGCCATGTTGAATTTGCGCAGCGCTTTTTCTAATCTCTCCGATACCACCCCTCATTCTCCTATCTATAGGCCACTGATTGCAATGCTTTTCATGTATCCCATACCAATCTTCATGACCATGGGTAGAAAATCGGAGATGAGCGTCATGTAAGTGCTAACTCCAGCATGTCCCTGAATCAATTCATTGAGTGTCTGTGGATCCAGTTTGCCTCCAAGCACTAACTCTGCAGCGGCGATTGGATCATTATGCATGGCGAACTTGGACACTGCCCACATTCCCTTGCCAGTGTTGGTAATGTTACTAGCAATCTTTGTGGCTCGATAGTCCTTCTCGTACTCACGAACACTCTTAGCTGAGTAATCATTCTCGTCAGCCATTCGCTTTGCGTGTTTAGCCAACATGATACCTGCATGGAAGCAAGTGGTTACACCGCCTCCTACTATCGAGGAAACTTGACCTGCAGCATTTCCTAGGAGGGAAACTCCTGCGTCGGTAAAGCGTGGGATGATACCCGCGCATGGAACCGTGGAACCGTTGACTGATGCAACTCTTGCATTCTGGGTTTCCGGATGAGTCTTCATGTATTTGCGAAGAACATCTCGCATGGGGGGAAGTCGGTCCCAGTTGTATTTTGATGATGGAACCCGGCCGATTCCAAGGTTGATTTCAGTTTCCGAACGGGGATACAGCCAAAGATAGCCCAGACCAACATCTTTGCCGACGTAGAAGTATGCTGTATTTGGATCAATGTCTTTGCAGTTCTCGAGCTTGAATCTGTAGCCATATGAGAGGAGCCACTTTGGATGGGTGAATCCAGCGGTTTGAGAAACCCTGCTGAATGACCCGTCTGCACCAACAGTGAGTGGTGCCCTGACCTCATCGCCCTTATTGTATTTCACGCCCACAACCTGATTGTCTTCCTTGATGACTGATGATACTCTAGCACCATAGCGGAACTCAGCACCATATGATTCTGCACGGTCTCTCATCAATTCTTGACAATTATCCTCGTCGAAAAGGTAAGAGTTGCCAAGATGAGTTCTATCTACAACAATGTTTGCTCCGGTGTCAAGACTCTCTCCGATGATTCTCGTGTACTTGTTTCCTATGTACTTGGAGTTTGGTTTGACACGAAGGAAGTTGAGTGCCTTGTCTGTAACTAGTTCGCCCATTAGGCTATCTGTTACATGTCCCCTTTTCTCGAGGACAATGGTCTTGAGACCTCTGCCAGCCGCCTGTTCAGCAGCCATAAGCCCAGCAGGTCCCGTTCCTGCAATTACAATATCCGCATCATTAGTCATTATAGACACCCGGTCAACACTGGTTGCGTTTTGCAATCGGTCTTTATTTCCTCTATATCTGTTTCCCTGTGACATTTTTAGACACATTAGTAAGTTTCAAATTGAAGTAATTCCGAAATCTGAATACCCTTGCTAACGTTGTGTTTCTCATGAAAACAAAGATAATGGCGTACTCCGCCTACATGGTTATCTCGATATTCCTTAGTCTTACATTGGCCCTGCTGCCAGCACTCTTGTTATTCATGTTCTTGTTCGAGAACTTGGATGTGTTCATCCTTGGTTTAGGGTGGCCTTTTCCTGATATTGCGAATTGGATTGCTTTGAATTTCAATTCATACTTCCCGTCATTCATGTTTGACAAGTTCTATTTCGTGACTCTTATTGTGCCAATATTCTTCTTCTGCTATGCGATTTTCTTGGGATTCCTTATAGGTTTCTTCAAACTATCTCACAGGCTTATGCCTTTCCTAGAAGATGGCTATTATGACGTCGACGACTATATGATGATCTACGAGTATAGTGAAATCTACTACATTATGCTGCCCTATTTTGCGTGGTTCCTAACAGTGTTCCTTGATACTAAACCCCGCCACCAATTATTTGGCGCAAAGATCGGTCGAGGAACTGTTGTAGGCAATGGCCGGCTGTTCAATCCTGAACGTACAATCATGGGTGAAAATTGTTTCTTTGGGTATGATGCTATTCTTAGCGGTCATGTTTACGAAGGAAAGAGGCTCTATCTACGAACTGTCCGACTTGGTAACAACGTTACCGTTGGAGCCAATGCCGTTGTCCTCCCGGGTGTCGATATCGGTGACAATGTCGTTATTGGTGCAAACACAGTTGTCCCTAAGGATAAGGTCATTCCAGCTAATACCATCTGGGTACATGGGAAAGCAATTCCTCGCAAGCCAGCTGAAAAAGAAACGACCGATGAAGAGGGATACACACCTGAGAATGGTGAACATATCTGAAATTGCTAATGTTACATCTGGAGAGTTTCTGGTACAGACCTAATGAAACAGATAGTGAGGATTTAGGAACTTCAGTTTCTGAGTCCTTACTTGTCTGGATACAATCAGAAGAATCTGATATGAACGATAGAGTAACTGTACTCCGTAAAATGGTCAAGAATATACGTTGGCTTTCAAAGAAGATCGAAACGAATCAGATAATCCTGCACTCGTTTGCACATCTTGGTGAGAGCAAATCCGAACCAGAATTTGCAGATGCACTAATTGAGGAGGTCGCTCGGCGATTGAGAGATCGAGAATATGAAATTCATATTGTACCCTATGGAAAGTTCTACGAGTTCAAGATGCATGTAAAAGGTCCATCTCTGGCAAAAGTCTTCAAGCAATTCTGAAGTGGCGCACTTTACTCTGGCTCTACGCCAGTTTGGAAGAAATCTCGATTCCTCTTTCAAATATCGCGATACTTGATGCTGGGTTTCTTAGGTTCTTCTTGATCCCTTCAGTAATCTGTTCCTTTGATAGAGGTGATTTTCCAAGTGCGACTAATGAACCTAAGAAGAACATATTCAGAGCTTTCGGATTGTTGAACTCATTCAATGTATCAGTGGCATCCATGACGAAAAGAGAACCACAGATTTCTTTCAATGCTTTTTCTATGTTCTCAACACTTGGGTATTTTTCAAGACCTGTCAGAGTGGATAATGTTGGAACCACTGCTTTATTCATGACCACAACAGACCTTTCACTGCACAAGACATCTGCAGCCCATATTGTTTCCACTGGCTCGAGACCAATCAAGAAGTCTGTGTGGCCCGCAGGAATCAAAGGACCCAAGTCTTCCTTCCAAATTCGAACGTGTGTCATTACCCTGCCCCCTCTCCTCGACGCACCGTAGATCTCTCCAACCACCGGTCGATACCCTGCAAGTGCAGCTGCTTCTGCGAGAACACTCCCAGCAAGCAAGTTCCCTTGTCCACCAACACCCGCAATGAGAATATTGTATGGTCTGTCCAAAACTACTCCTCCTCCCTCAGAGCATCGTTTGGACACACATCAACACATGTACCACATCGAGTACAGAGATGTTCGATGATGTATGGCTGTCCTGTTTCGTTATTCCATCCAAGAGCCGTACAACTGAACTGCCCTGCACATATCTTGCACTTTTCCCCTTTACAGTTTTCAGAGAAGTGAACGATTCGCTTCAAGTTAGCATAATCCACGCCTCTCTGCTGCTCTTCAAGCTTGCACACTCCCTCCAAGAGGACAACCTTCAGTCCTTCTCTGTTGACCGCATCCCATAGAATGTCCAATGTTGATGGAATATCTGTTGCATCACCTTTCAGAAAATGGTCAGGACCAATTGATTCCACAATCCCCTCAATAGAAACTCTATGTTTGTCGAAACTCTGCTTCTTTGAGCCCGGATGTTCTTGAAAGCCTGTCATTGCAGAGGTAGCATTATCCATGATTACGAAGGTTAGATCTGCATTGTTGTTTCTAGCATTGATGAGTCCCGGTATACAACTGTGGAAAAACGTTGAGTCGCCAGCTACTGCTATGACTTTTGTGTCGAAACCAAATCGTTTGAGTTGGCCCATCCCTGATGCGGTTCCGATTCCCGATCCCATCGCCTGCATGGTTTCCATAGCATTGTCATAAAAAATGCCCAATGAGTAACAGCCGATATCGCCGGCAACAGCGAGTTTTCCTTTCAGCCTGTTTCTGAGCTTACGAATTGCCCAGTAGATATTCCGATGAGTACAACCTGCGCAGAAAGTTAGTGGGCGTGTGATAAGCAACGACTCGCCTGTGTCAATAATTTTAGGTATTTCTCTGTCAGTATTGTAGATACGACCCTCACTAGTGTTCTTGATTGCTTTTTTCACAATATCCGTATTCAATTCTCCTATCCAAGGCATTGCGCCATTACGCTTTCCATAAAAATCTCGGGGATCATGTTGAAGCTCAGCTACTAGGGCAAGAACCTGTTCCTCAACGAAAGGAGCTACTTCTTCTACAAAGAGTATTTTCTTCTTGTTTTCTATCCATTGCAGGATATGTGATAATGGCAGCGGATAAGTCGTAACAAGATTGGCGACATCAACATTTGTGATATCCAATAGTCTTACAGCTTCTAAGGCATAGAGATAGCTCACACCACTTGCTATAACAAGCATATCTGCATTAGTTCCCTTGGTTATGTTGTTGAAGCCAGACATTTCGAAATCCGCAGATGCATTACCTGTTTTCTCGTCAAGCTCCCCATGTTTGTGGTACGGGTAAGGGATGTTATACAAATTGTCGGGGAGTATTTGCGACACCTTCCAATCCCTTTCTGGAATTTTCCCTGGTTTTACCAAAGCTCGGGAATGACTAAGACGAGTTGTGCTTCGTATCATGACAGGAATCTGGTGTTCTTGAGAAAGACGGAAT
The DNA here is from genome assembly GCA_029210805.1 of Candidatus Thorarchaeota archaeon. GTDB lineage: Archaea > Asgardarchaeota > Thorarchaeia > Thorarchaeales > Thorarchaeaceae > MP5-2226. The sequence goes on along the minus strand of JARGGA010000065.1, from coordinate 1,324 downwards.
GCATAAGGTACAACATCTTTTGCGTTCTGGCAGGTCGATGGTTCAAGGAGCGGAATTTCTGCTTCTTTCGCATAGAATCTCGAGTCTTGCTCATTGCTAGAACTATGCCCTTGAGGATCATCACATACTATGATAACAAGTCCGCCGGATCCAGTACCAGAGAGATTCACATTCAGTAGAAAGTCCGAGGCTACATTGAGTCCTAGTGATTTCATTGAACATAGTGCCGGTATTCCTAGCCAGCTTGCTCCTGCGCAAGCCTCCAGTGCGACTTTTTCATTTACACTCCATTCAACATAGATATCATGTTCTGAAGATTCTTTCATCAGTGTGGTAGCAATTTCTGTTGATGGTGTTCCTGGATACGAGGCACAGAATCCAATCCCTGCTTCGAGTGCACCTCTTGCTAGAGCTTCATTGCCACTCAATACGATCTCTCTGGACTCAGGATTGGTCATGGTTGTCGAGTGGCTATCTCAACTCAAAACACTTTCGTTGGAAATTGCCAAAGTATTCAAGCAGTTTTGATATGAATTCTTAACTAGTTGTCAGGATGAGCTGATGAGATGTCAAAGCCAGAGCCAAAATATACACCGAGAGGATATCAGACGTATATCCTTGATGAAGTCGATACCAAGAAAGATACCAATTTACTCCTTGAGCTCGATTGCGGTCTTGGTAAGCGATTCATTACACATCAGCTTGTTACAGAGCGCTATCCTGACAAACGGTTTATCATTGTGGTTCATTCCTCCTCCTCTCTTGCTGAAACTATGGATTATCTCAAGGGGGAATACGAGGGTCTCGAGGAAGAACTTGGAGAGATTTCCTCCCGCGTTCCATCTGGCCGGAGACCCTATGTTCTCAAGGAGAAGAGAGTGGTAGTTGCAACACCCCAAGTTCTGGCATCGATGGCGCAGAAGGATGTCAGTCTCTTTGATCCATTTGATGTAATTCTAATCAACGAAGTAGACACCTTAATTCGGCGAGCCGCTGGCAGAACAACTCTGGTTTTTCCTTGGCCTACACTGTTGACACTCTTCAAGCACAAATGGCTAATTGGAATGAGTGGGACGCTTCGCGATGACCATGCGGTCTTTACAAAAGAGCAACTTGAGATACGAAAGGAACTAAACACGCTAAAGAAGCATATCCATGGAGCGGAGCTAATCTCTATGGAGGACTTGTATGACACAGATGTAGAAGAGTATCTGGAGCCAACTTTTCTCACTATGAGTACCGTCTTTGACAAAAAGATTCGCTTTATCTCAATGGTTCTTGACGAACTGATCCGTGACGCACGACACGAGATATCTCTGGAACT
>JARGGA010000623.1 GCA_029210805.1 Candidatus Thorarchaeota archaeon | reverse complement strand
TCTTCTTAAGATCACTGAGGAATCTATGCATTGTATCAAGCATCTCAAGATAATCTGCCACTCTATCCTCAGGACGTTCATTCCCTCCAAAAAACGACCGGATGAATCCCTCTGAATCCTCTTTGAATTCTTCAACTAATTCTTCAACACCCCATTTTCGCTAAGGCAACACAAGAGACCCTCGTTTTACTATCTCTCCCGTCAACTCAGAACGAACTGTAATGTTGACACCTCCTTCCTGTTTGGTGAGTTCATACTTGAGTTGTTCGCTAGCTTGGAACTGAAAGCTTCCCGGGGGGATTGATTTCTGTTGTAGTACTCTTGCAATACGCTTACTCTCTCTGAATACTCTCCCCTCTCGCGTAGATGGGTAAACTTCAAACTTGATATTCAGTGCATATCTCCCTCGTTCAAAGAAGAGTTCCTTTCCAATCATCATGCTTGATACATCATGATCTGAGAGAAGACTCCTCCCGCACAATGTTAAGCACCCTTTTTCATTTTGCAACAGTATATCCAAATGAGGAGCGCACAAATCTTGGGTTTCTCTCTCGGATACGGTTCTGCTGAAATGAAAGGCATCCAATTAGTGCTGAGTTTATATGTATACATACTCATATGTATGTTGATAGTCATGGCCAAGAACATAGCATTAGCAGAGGATGTATATAGAGATCTGAAGCGAATGAAAAGAAGGGAGGAGAGTTTTAGCGATTTAATCAGAAGACTCATGAGAACCAGAGGAATGATTTCCGACCTTGCGGGAACTGAGACGCTAAGCACTGAAGAATGGTTGGAAATGAAGAAGCTGAAAGCAGAGCAAGATGCGGCTGATGGAAAGAGGACTGAATCACTTTTGTCCCGACAAGAAGGGTGATATCGATTGCCTCTTTTCGACACGACTTTTCTCATAGATCTCACCAAAGGCGACAACGGGGCAGTATCGCTTGCAAAGGAGGTCGATGCCACCTCAAACATAAAAGCAATATCGGTAGTCACCGTTCACGAATATCTACGAGGCGTGTTCTACCATCATCTTGGGAAGAAGACATTGGACGAGAAGATGCGAAAGGCACTCACTGATTTAGCACATTTCGAACAACTGGAATTCACGTCCGCAATAGCACGAGAAGCTGCACTTATTGATGCAAATCTGTTCAAAAACGGAAACATGATACCATACGCTGATGTAGTAATCGCGGCAACTGCAAAACACCACGAAATTCCTCTGGTAACTCGCGACTCCCATTTCAAATCTATAGACGGACTTACGATAGTCGATTATTAGCTGAACTATCAACAAGGTATCCAAAGCGGAAGCTGCAGATGAAAGAAGATGAGAGTCACTCTCGTCTTCCATCAATCACCTCCTAAGATTCTATCTCCAGAAGGTAGAGCAGCTTATTCCGCAATTCTCTGTGATTGCGGGATGGGTACAGGCCTTGGACGGGACGTGCAATCGTAATCATATGGTTGCCACAGAGGGACTTACCCTCTCCCGCACAAATGTTGAGCACCCTTTTCATTTTGCGATTTGCTTTCAACGAACAAGAACATTTGTGGGAAAGTAATTCTTACTATTGAAAGTAATTCTTACTATTTTGAGTTTAATACATATACAATGCAAAAAAAGAGGAAGGCAGACTCTGCCCTCCTAAAAGAAACGGAAATCAATTCTCGTAGGATTGTACCATGCATTACCGTTTCCCGAAACCTATACAATCCTAGACATCGAGTCCAAGATGTTGTTCGG
>JARGGA010000064.1 GCA_029210805.1 Candidatus Thorarchaeota archaeon | reverse complement strand
AACCGAACAACATCTTGGACTCGATGTCCAGGATTGTATAGGTTTCGGGAAACGGATACCAGATTGTTTAGTACGTGGGATAAGGTAAAGGAGAGCATACTTGGTAAACGATCTGGAACGAAATGTTAGGAATCAATCCTGATATAAGCAGGAAGGGAATTCAATGAATGTTTTTAAAAAAATTCATCATTTCTCTTTCTTCTTCCTTATTATCAAATAATCCAAGATGTTTGTAAACCGCCACCGCAAATTCTGAATAGGCTTGCCCTCTTGCGGTGATAATATTCCCATCAATAACTACATCTTCATCCTGAATCAGACAATCCATGAAAACCTTCCCAGCATATTCAGGATCATGTCCGTGTGTCATTCGCTTGCCTTTGAGAATACCAGCCTGAGCCAGAAATTCAGGACCTCCGCAAATAGCTGCTATCGGAATCCCACGCTCATTGAGTCTATTCAGCAATTTCTGAATCTCCGATCTATCTGCATATGGTCCTGGGCTTCCACCAGGAATTATCAGAAGGTCTATTGATTCGGGATCGACTTCTGAGAGTTTCATATCGGCCCTAACATTGAGAGTGCTATAATTGGGAACGATTTCATCATCTACAGTGAATGTCCGAATCTGAGATTTGTTGCGTAGCAGAAGCAAAGCAAGGGTGATTTCGAAATCAACGAAGTTATCGTAGAGAAGTACAAATGTCTCCATGGTGTATCAAGTGAAAATTCGAAGGCGGAGTAATAAGATGTGTCTCTAACGCCAGTAAATACAGACCACGGAAGATGCAATCACAAAGATGGTATATTTAATAGATTGAATCAGATAAACCAGTTGTCCTAATTCAGAAACATGACTTGTTTGTTTTAACAGGTATTCTAGCACCCTATATTGAAAGACGGTCCAGACCAGATCAGTTAGAGGGGTATGTTTCCATGCTTCTTCGGAGGCCTGCTCTGTCGCTTGCTCTCTAGCATGTCGAGACCCTTGCAAATCAATGGTCTTGTTTCATGCGGGAAGATGACCTTGTCGATGTAACCTAGCCCAGCGGCAACATAGGGGTTAGCGAACTTATCCCTGTACTCCTTCACTAGTTCAGCACGCTTTTTCTCTTTGTCCTTGGCTTCAGCAATCTCCTTTCTGAAGATGATATTGATAGCTCCATCAGGACCCATCACTGCAATCTCCGCATTAGGCCATGCAAAGACAAGATCAGCACCAATGTCACGTGAGGACATAACGTCGAATGCCCCACCATATCCCTTCCGTGTGATTATCGTGATGAGAGGCACTGTTGCCTCAGCAAACGCATAGAGAATCTTTGCGCCATGTCGAATGATTCCACCCCATTCTTGGTTTGTACCGGGCAGGTATCCTGGGACGTCCATGAACGTTATCACAGGGATGTTGAACGCATCACATGTTCGCACAAAACGTGAGCACTTGTCTGATGCGTTGATGTCGATTGTTCCTGCAAGGAATGCAGGATTCTGTCCAACAATTCCTACTGAGCGCCCATCAAATCTGGCAAACCCAGCCATCATGTTTTTCGCCCAGTGTTCATGTACTTCGAAGAACTCACCATTGTCGACAAGCTTTCTCACAACATCCCTCATGTCGTAAGGTTTGTTTGGATCATCTGGAACCATATCGTCAATTGACATATCAACGTCATCAGGTGCGTGTCCCGTATCAAATCGAGGGGGATCCTCCATATTGTTACTGGGCATGTAGCTTAGAATCGTCTTTATCTGGTCGAAGCAGTGGTCCTCATCTTCGCTTGCAAACTGAGCGACCCCACTCACACTGTTATGGGTCATGGCACCACCAAGCTCTTCGAATGTGACCTCCTCGCCAGTAACTGTCTTGATCACATCAGGACCTGTGATGAACATGTAAGCCGATTCTTTGACCATGATTGTAAAATCTGTGACCGCAGGGCTGTATACTGCACCACCTGCGCATGGACCCATGATTGCAGAAATCTGAGGAATCACACCGCTTGCATGTGTGTTGCGCTGGAAGATCTGGCAGTAGGCAACGAGGCTGGTTACGCCTTCCTGCACACGCGCTCCTGCACCAGAATTCAAACCAACAACAGGTGCGCCAGCATCCATTGCCATATCCATTATCTTGACTATCTTTTCGCCATACATCTCCGCGAGAGAGCCACCAAAGACAGTGAAGTCCTGACTAAATAGGAACACCCTTCGACCGTTTATTTTCCCAAAACCGGTCACAACACCATCGCCTAGTACCTTTTTCTTATCCATGCCAAAGTCTGTGCTTCGATGTACAACGAACTCATCAATCTCAACAAATGATCCCGGGTCGAGTAATTTATCGATCCTCTCCCGAGCAGTGAATCGTCCTTTATCATGTTCGCTCTTGATTCGCGCTTCTCCACCGCCAAGCATGGCTTCTTCGCGTTTCTTTGTAAGCTCCTCGAACTTGTCTTTGGCCATAGTATATCATTCCAGTAATGAGGGTCTAGCAGGATTCCTCATTCTGTTTTTTGAATGTTCTGATTAGAAGAAATCGCTCCATAATGCGCCAAAAATCATGTTTATATGTTTGGTGATACAAACAATTATTGCTTGTTGAAACAAACAAATAAAGGCGGCACCTGGTATGCAAATCGGTGACAGTATAAAGGGAATCAAAATCACAAAGGAAGGAAAAAGGGAACAAAAGCAAGCTGTCTTCTTGACCGACCCACAGAAAGCCATTGAGTTAGATCACCCAGTTAGACGAGCAATTATCCAAATTCTCAGTAGAGGCATTCCTGATCGAATTACAGTCCAGTCAACAGACCCTTTGACAAATGAGTTAGCCCTTGAACGAGTCAGGATAGAACGTGATATCCTCTCAGTAACTGAGATTGTTAGAATGTCTGAAGAACATCTAGATATCCTTACAATAACAAGAAACCAAGTGAATCACCATCTCCAGAAGATGATAGATGAGGAATTTCTAATCCATTTTGGCACCTTGACAACTGGCAAGAGAACTACCGACTACTACCGCCGAGTGGCAAAACAATACGTCATCACAATGGAAACACCCAACCTTGGCGAAGATTTTCTACGTAAACGTGAAACAGGAAGACTCCAGCGCACCCTTGGGCTATTCAATATTGAACTGTCAAAAGAGGAAATCAATGAGCTCATAGAAATTCGAGTGAAGCTCGAGCTCATGCAAGATAAGTGGCGAACGAAGATTGCTGGCATGATTCAGAATGACGTAACAGACCCAGAAATTACGGATACATACCATTGGATGCTTGAGGCATATTCGATAGGTTCCGATGAATATCTGAAATTGTTCAGAAGATTTCGAGAGATTCTTTTTGGTGAAATGGAGGATGAATAATGAACGAAGACCTTGCTATGATTGCAATTGATACAATGCAAAGTGAGGGGGTTGACTTCTCAGACATCCGGATTGAAAAAACATCAATGAATTTTGTGGAAGTAGGTTCTGGAGAGGTAAAGGAAGCCAAATCAGCAATTATCACTGGAGCTGGGTTAAGAGCATTCAAGAATGGGTCTTGGGCGTTTGCACAGACCACGGATCTTTCCAAAGATGGGCTTGTTGCAGCAGGAAAGGATGTTGCAGGGATTGTCAAGCGGATATCTCAGGGTTCCACCTCAGAGTATGAGCTTCAACTATCCACCTACAAGGCCAAAGCAAGGCACGACATCCAAATTCCATTCTACGACATTTCTGTTGAAGACAAAGTTGCATTTCTCAAGGAACTAAATGAGAGAGCCTCATCTTATAGCGATCATGTAACAAGAGTACGTACCCTTGCATACTTCAGTGCCTTGAATGACGGAGGTTACACTATCTCAGGAGCAATAGAACATGACTACATGGAGCTTCGACCGCCTACGCGAAACGGTCTCTACTGGATGCGCTGTGATGACTGCGGTTCTTTCTTCGAGGTGCCAAAAGGATCACTATCTCTAAACTGTGGCATGTGTAAGCCTGATGCCATAGCACGAGGAGAAATCTACTACTAGTACCAAAATGCCAAGGAGCTAGTTCCCTTAGGGGGAGGGAACTAGATTTCGCATTCTACTAGATTCAATGAACACAGTGCAAACCAAACTGCGACTACGAGCAAAATATGCTTATCTAAGTACCAGAGCAATTTTCATACAGTAGAGTTTCAATCCCTTTGGGCTTGGAGGATTATACATTGGCCAAGGTAGAGTTTCCATTCGTAGACACTAAAGGCAAAACAAGAGTGTTGAGTGTGAACGATTCCGCAACTAGAATCGAATTCACCAACAAGGGGATTGCTTCAATCGACCTTACCCCAATGAGGCAATGCTTGAGACTACGCGATTTGCTGTTATATGGAAATGATATTCCGCAGCTAGATCTGACTCCCTTAGCTGGATGCACAATGCTTCAAACTCTGGTTCTAAGAGAGAATAGACTTCAGACGCTTGATCTCTCGCCATTGAATGAACACATACAACTTATCCGAATAGATTTGCGAAAGAACCAGCTTCAATCCCTAAATGTTGACCCGATGGCAAACAAGAGAATGCTTGAGAAATTCACTATTGAGGGAAACCCCATCATGGAGATTGATGTCAGTGCTCTTATCACATGCAGAAAACTGAAAGATGTAGACATCGCTCGACACACGAAAGTAAAGGCAGATAGGAGTCTCCTGAATGCGCTTCGAGGCCCACTTCGCTCATATAAGAATCGTATTATCTGGATTGATAGACAGACAACTCAAAATCAGCAACAACAAGATCCTCAGCATATGCCATCAGTTTCATCTACAGTCAAGACAACTGTTCTTGGTCTCTTGATGTCGGTTCCTAGAATCAGCATGGATAGTCTGTCACAACATTGCGGAGTATCCCCTGATGAAGCTCGAGAACTTGTATTCGTACTTGTTGGGAAAGGAGAAGTTGCTGGAAGGTATGATCCAGATTCAGATGAGTTCATCTCCTTGGTTGCAGTCCAAACTGCACGTGAACTGAGATCTGACGGCCCCACAGTTCACCAATGCCAATACTGCAGCAGCCCACTATCTAGAGCGCTAACTGCGGGGGACAGATTGGTCTGTGAAAGCTGTGGTCAAGTGAATGAAGGTTAGATTTGTCGCTTCCAGAGGAACAGATCCCTATAAAACACGATAGTTCATATGTAGCAATCAGTTCGTAGGATAAGTTGTCCCACATCTGCTCAGTTTTGTTTATCACGTAAGTACGATACCTTGGCAAAATCTTCAAGCTCTTTTCGTTGCAATGCTTCAGCAGGAGTCATCCCTACAAGCTCAAATCCCAACTTTGCAGACGCCTGGTCAATCCAGTCATCGCGTCGGTCCCGAGCCATTATGCTAGCCGCAGCCACAGCTGTAACTGATTCTGCTCGATGCATCTGAATTAGTTCCACCGTTTCCAAATCAATTTTTTCGCCAATTTTCAGACGAGTCTTTTCTTCTGCAAACTCATCCACAACTATTCGAATATCGGTTTGTTTGGAGGCGTTGATTTTTCCGAATACTCCTTCTATTGCTTTAGCATGAGCCCATGCTAAAAGGTCGTTTAGGTTTTTTCCTTCTCCATGCATTTCGCTCAAAATATTGTCAAACGAACTAGGCGATATGAGAATGGACTCTATCGCCAACGAATGTTCTTCAATTTCATATGCGAGTTCACCAATCATTCTTGGTGAAAGGTCCTTGCTATCCATTACTCCCACACTGCGCAGATATGCTGCCTGCTCCTCATTCAAAGCGACTGCAGCCACGGTAAGAGGACCTAGCCACTCGCCCTTGCCAGTTTCATCAGAGCCAATAGTAATTGTATCATCATCTGTTCTCTCAAGTGTTTGTGCTACTCGCTTTAGGAGACCTCCAGCCCCAGATGAGTTTGCAACAATCTTTCCTGATTTGTATCCGATTATGAGACCCTCACCACAATAGAATCTGAATGCTTCATACTCACTGGTGGTTCTACTTGGATGCGTGTTCTCAGAATCGAGTAAGGCTACTCGAAGCTCATCCACCTGTTCAGAAGGCACCTTAATGACAATGGGATCCAAACTACTGGTCACTCCTTAAATGACTGACTTCTCCTGCGGATACGATTTGCTCATTATTATATTGGTCGCGAATGATAAGAGAGCCATCGTCTGTCACATCCATTGCTCTTCCTGAAAACAATTGACCCGCTGTATCGACCTCGACTTGACGTCCTATAGTAGTACATCTTTTTCTAAAGTCCCTAAGAATCCCTGAAGGGTCACGGCCTTCAGAGAGGTAATCATCGAGGTTATTGATAATCTTAGCCGCCAAATGTTCTATCACAAGTTGTCTGCCTGTTTCAGATACTACCGACGTGGATATGTTTCTAATCGACTCGGGAAGCGAAGACGCTTCATTATTGATATTGATTCCAATCCCCATGACTATTTTGGGATGGTCTGATATAGTTGCAATCAACTCAGACAGAATCCCACCAATCTTCCTTTCCCCAGATAGAAGGTCGTTAGGCCACTTCAGGGAGATTGCAGGACCTTTCAAATCTTCCAACGCGCAAGCAGCTGCGCATGCCAAGGCAAATCCATAGAGAGGGTATGAAAGAATGGCATTGGTCGGTTGGAGTATTATTGTCATGTAGAGACCTCCCTTTGGAGAGTGCCATTCTCGGTCGTATCTGCCCTTTCCAGAATCCTGTTTCTCTGCTAGAATTATGGTATTGGTGTTCAAGCCTTTGGAAATCAAATCTTTAGCATATAGGTTAGTAGAGTGGACTTCCGATTCCACAATTATCCGTGGATTTATCTCGTTGTCCTGAATGAAATCATTGATTTTCTGTTTATCAATCACGAGCTGAACACCGCACATACATTCAATCCTTATCCGAAGAATCTTGTTGATATCTATTCAGAATTGACTTATATTATACGGCCATTGCGATATCTCAGTGAGTGGTTTTCATGCCGAGTTTTGCGGGTGCAGTCATTCTACCTGATGAGAATAGAACTCTACTCTTCAAGAATCGAGACCTTAGACTTGAGGAACATAGAGATGAATTATTCTATGATGTTGATTGTTTTGGAGTTAGGGGCATTGATGCAGTTACTGACAAGGTTTCCGGCCTTGCAGTAGGTGTTAACAGGCATGGATTAGCTGCTGCCAATACACATGTACGGAATACCGAAGACCCTTCATGTCACATCCTCACTGAACAGATTCTAATGTTTGCTAAAGATGCAGAAGATGGTCTGAAACTCGTTGCCGAACACCTCCAGAAGGGACGAAAATACCAATGGGGCAATCTAATCCTTGCTGATAGCGATAGTATGCTAGTCATAGAAATCGCAGGGAGCGAACATTCTGTGGAGTGGTCACAACGTAAGGTGCTACGCACGGGTCATCACATTATGCTTGATACAGAAGACGCTCTCCGAGCTGAGATGGGAGAATCGGAGATTTATGAAGCGTCAGTGAAGCGGGTAGAACGTGGATACGATCTCATACGACAGAGTACCAAAATTGTAGATACTTTTGCGTTACTCAAAGATCACGGCACATCCCAAGGACAAGAGAGTATTTGTCGGCATGCGTGGTCTGAAGGAGATCTCGCTACAGCAATGAGTTATGTCATTGAAGTAGAACATAATAAGGAATCAGGAAAGCCACGTGTTGTCCTTCATGTAGCCAATGGCAATCCTTGTAGCAGTGAGTATAGGTCGATACCTCTTGTATTTCCTGCGGATGAAGAGATAATGCAGAGAGCTACTCATATCTACTTCAGCGAGTAGGATAACATGCTTCGCTAAGTAATCTCCAATTCATCTTCATCGCGTTCTTCAATAAGAATATCAAGTATTTGCAGCTGCTCTAAAGATTCCTGATTTCTAAAGAAGCCGTAGAACAATATTACGGACAGTATGTACAGCCCGGAAACAAGAATGTAGGGTAGACGGTACAGTCCTGCAGCTAAGAGTATCCCTCCGATATTAGCCGCAACACCACGAACAAACGAGTCGCCACTTCGAACAATGCCCACAGCAGTTGCTCGTTCTTCTTTTTCCAAATTCTCCATGAAGAATGCATTCGACACGGGGCCACCCATGTTCATGAGCACAGTTCGTGAAACATACGCAACTACGGCTAGCCAGAGGACTGGTGCCCATGATATCATCAATAGAAATGGAACAGATAGTGCTTCGGTTATCACTACAGTTCGAACTTTGCCAAGTCTATCTGCCATTGCAGGAGCAAGGAAGTTTCCTGCTGCCAAAACCACTGTATTGATTCCAAATATTATTCCTATCAGTGAAGAATCTGCAGCGAATTCTTGTGAGAAGAATATGTTGAAGAACATTACAATCATCCCTGCCCCAAGACCTACGCAACTGACAGTACCAGCATATTTCCCAATGAATCTCCAATTCCGAACATTTTGGAATCCGATCCTAGGGACACGAGCAAATGCTTGGTCGCGAGTCATCGGAATGACTAGAAGTCCTGAGAAGAGAAGTGGAATCAGGCTGAACCAAAGCGTGATCCGGTAAGCCCAAAATAAATTGACAGCTAAACCAAACTGAGAAAGCAAAAATCCAGGCATGAACCCTCCGAGCAGGTTCCCTGCTAGAACCGATAAAAGACCTATTCCGCTACTGAAACCGAATAGATGTGCGCGTTCCTCATTGGATGAAAGATCGGTAATGAATGGGGACCAAGCAACTTGACTAAACGCACTTGAAAGGCCTAGAAAAACTTGAGAGAGCATCAAGAATAATGGATCAAGAGTAGCGTATTGAATTACAATCATGAAGAAACTGATGAAGCTTGAAAATAGGACAATCCTCTTCCGACTTCTTCGATCAGTATACATTCCTGCAACAATTGCTATAGCTGCTGTTGCGAACATTGAGATAGATAGGAAAAAGCCCAGGAAGTCTTCTCCAAATCCGGCATCCACCATATACAGATTGAAAATCACATTGCTAATCCCAAAAGCAAAGGAAGAAGTTGCATTCGAAGCAATGAAAAGACGAGCATCTTTTCCGAACAATCGAACTCTACCAATGTAATTGGTTTTGGGATTCTCCAAAGAGCTAAAACACCTTCTTAGTTGACAAACGCAGTTTGGATTTGCTCCACCCTATAATCATTCCTTTCTGTACAAACCAAAAACCTAATTCCAAGGCTTGTTCCTAAAAAGCCCATGAAGCAAATAGACCTTCGAAGTGATACGTTCACCTTACCTACTGACGAGATGATTGAGGCTATAGTAATAGCTCATAGAAATGGTCGATTAGGTGATGATGTTGCAGGTGAAGACCAGGTAGTCAATGAATTACAGGAAAAGGCTGCAAAGATACTTGGCAAAGAAAATGCACTTCTTGTAACATCAGGCACTCAGGGAAATCTGATATCTCTCCTTTCTCAGACTAAAAGGGGAGACGAGATTGTTGTGGAGAAAGAATCGCACACATTCAAATTCGAGGGTGGCGCAATGTCTTCTCTTGGAGGTCTCTATCCAAAGCCTGTCGTGGGCGTTCGTGGGTACATTGAGCCAGAAACACTAAGGTCAGTGATTTCGCCAGATGATGCTCACTATGCGAAGACGTCGATGGTAGTTATTGAGAATACACACAACTATGCAGGAGGAGCTATCATCACCCCAGAAAAGGTCAAGGCTCTAGCTGATACTGCACGAGAATATAACATGAAGATTCATTGTGATGGGGCGAGGCTATTCAATGCTGCTGTGGCATTAGATGTACCTGCAAGTTCATTCGTGAAGGATGTGGATTCTGTTCAGATTTGCCTCAGTAAAGGGCTCTCAGCTCCGGTGGGGTCAATAATTGCAGGTACTGAGGAATTTATTCATGAGGCACATAGAAATCGCAAGAAAATGGGCGGAGGTATGCGCCAAGCGGGGATCATTGCTGCGCCGGGATTAGTTGCCCTTGAGAAGATGGTTGATAGATTGAAGGATGACCATGCAAATGCTAAACGTCTGTATGATAGGCTTGCTAAAATTCAAGAACTTTCTGTTGAAACTCCAGACACAAATATCCTATTTGTAAACTTGGACAATCTAGGAATAAATGCCGCAACATTCGCAAGTGCATTAAAAGATAAAGGAATTCTTGTCTACGGTGCCTATGGCACACGCACTAGATTTGTGCTTAACCGAATGGTCAGCGAATCTGATACCAAGTATGTTGCAGATTCCATTGAAGAGATTGTTAGAAGCGTGACTAGTTAACCAGCTAAACGAGATCTGGCATCAGCCAGCATCTTGTTGCAATGATCAGACCAATCTGGCGCAAGTTTCAGAGCTTTCTCAGCGCATTCAACACAGTCACTATATTGACCAAGTTGGTAATGTAACTTGCCTTTGTAAAACCAGGCATGTGCATATTCCTTGTTCATATCAATAGCAGTATTGTATGCAGAGATAGCTTCGTCAAAACGGCCATTCTTCTCGTGACTCTTCGCACGTCTATACCAGTCGAAGTGGGTCAGGGTCTCCTCAGACACCTATGTACCTCCTCTCATATACAATGTGCATCTAATCAAATAAGTCTCATGTTGAATAGGAAATGGGCTTTTTAATGGGTTTTTTCTGGTTCTTGGCATAGTTCTAATAGTACGCCGGATGTGGATTTGGGATGGATGAATGCTATTTTCATATCATGGGCTCCAACACGGGGTTCATTGTCTATGAGTCTAACATCACCTTGATGATGTTTCTCAATGTCATCTTCAATAGAGGAAACACGAATAGCAACATGATGGATGCCACCACCTCGTTTCTCAATGAATTTTGCAATTGGACTGTCATCAGAGGTGGGTTCGAGAAGCTCAATTTTACTCTCACCAATCTTGAGAAAAGCTACTCGGACTTTCTGCTCTTCTACGACTTCAGTACCTGTGTATTCGAGACCTAGCACGTCCCGATAATATGGTAATGCTTCTTCAATGCTCATTACTGCGATACCAATATGGTCTATCTTTTCAACACCCATTCTTTTCGCACCTCACAGAATATCTGGTGATTTGTATTCTCCAAATTCCTCACGAAGAACACCACAGATCTCACCTAGCGTTGCGTAAACTCGTACAGAATCAAGAATCAATGCCATCAGATTATCAGTTCCCTTGGCTCCACTTTTCAAGGATTCAAGAGATGCATCGACCTTGCTCTGATCACGTGTCGATCTTAGCTCCTTTAAACGGGCAACCTGTTCAGTTTCCATTCTTGGGTCAACACGAAGATAATCAAATTTCTGTTCTTCTTCAACTGTAAACTTGTTGACACCGACCATTACTCTTTGGTTGCTGTCCACAGCTTGTTGAAACTCATATGCGCTGGAATGAATCTCTTTCTGAATGAATCCTTGTTCAATGGCAGATGGTGCACCGCCCATCTCGTCAATCTTTTGGATATATTCCATTGCTCGTTTTTCAATCTCATCAGTAAGATTCTCAATATAATAAGAGCCTGCGAGAGGATCGATAGTATCGCCAACTCCAGATTCATAAGCGATAATCTGTTGAGTTCGTAAAGCGATTTGCACTGATTCCATAGTAGGAAGGGATAGTGCTTCGTCTCGCGAATTTGTGTGTAGTGATTGAGTCCCTCCAAGAACGGCTTGCAGCGCCTGCAGGGTAACTCTTACTATATTATTGTCAGGTTGCTGAGCAGTAAGTGTGCAACCAGCAGTCTGAGTATGAAACCGCATCCTACAAGAATCATCCTTCTTTGCATGGAATCTTTCACGCATTATTCGAGCCCACATTCTGCGAGCCGCTCTGAATTTAGCAATTTCTTCAAGAAAGTCGGAATGACTCCCAAAGAAGAATGATAACCGTGAGGCGAAATCATCTACATCCAATCCACTCGTAATTGCCGCCTCAACGTAGGCAATCCCATCAGCAATTGTAAAGGCAACTTCTTGCACAGCAGTAGACCCCGCTTCACGGAGATGATATCCTGAGATTGAGATAGTGTTCCAAAGCGGCATCTGCTTTGCACAAAATTGGAAGATGTCTGTGGTCAGCCGCATTGATGGTTTTGGAGGGAAAATATAGGTACCTCTTGCAGCGTACTCTTTGAGGATGTCATTCTGAGTTGTGCCCCGAAGTTTATCCATTTCTACACCCTGCTTCTCAGCAACTGCAATGTACATGGCTAACAAAACTGCAGCAGGAGCATTGATGGTCATTGAAGTGCTAACCTTATCCAATGGAATGGCATCAAAAAGCACCTCCATATCAGCAAGTGAATCGATGGCAACACCAACCTTGCCAACCTCACCATGAGATAGTGCATCATCAGAGTCATATCCGATTTGGGTGGGGAGATC
>JARGGA010000622.1 GCA_029210805.1 Candidatus Thorarchaeota archaeon | reverse complement strand
CCACTCCGTCTTTGTAATCACTTACTAGACCATGTTCATAGATTCCTAATTGTGAAGAATCAGCCGGTGTAGGAATACATCCGAGCTCGGCTTCCCATTCTCTATCGGTCAGTCTTCTCTTTCTCAGCCTTAGAGAACCAACCACTTTCTTGAGTTGTTTTCCGGTCTTCTTGTCTATTCGTTTTGACTTAACCTTCTTTGGGAGAATTTCCCAGTTCATTCCTGTACGTGTCTTCAGTTCAAATACTGCAATTGGCTTCAAGAGAGTTTTTTCTGATTCTCTTTCTAGATGCTGTAGCAGAACAATGTCCGCTTTTCCTTTCCCTCTATCCGTTTGTATGGGAACCTCAGTGGCGATGGCGAATTTAGAATCCAAGTTTTGAGCAGTTGTCCGCCCAGCAATCAGGTCTGTTAGGTTGAATGGTTGAACAAATCCGTCCGTGATTATCTTGTGACTATACGTTCCTTCCCATCTGGCAATAGTTGATGCTTGGGTTCGGATGTACTCAGCATCTCTTACGCGAAGTCTGGGTTTCTTTCCCTTTGTTAGTTCTCTTAGGTCTGCAACCCATTTCCACCTCACAAGTATCTGGTCCTGTGATAATTGACCATCATCTGATAGCAGCTCGTCAATTTGGTCTTCAAAGAAGCTCTTTACAAGAGTTGATGCACGTTTAGATTTGCTCCTTGAAAGTCTTGATAGTCTACCTCGTTTGCTTCCATATACGCTAGCTATTTCATTGACTAGTTCCCTAAGAATCTCATCAGCACAAGGCCCATCATCAGCTAGACGTTCTTTCTCGTTCTTTGGGCGATGGAATCTCATTCGCCCATGCTTTCCATCTGTGTAAATGCACTCAATGAAGGGTGTTAGTCTTCTGATTAGAAGATATGCATACCGACTGAACTCCCTGAAGTCTGTTGAACTAATGTATGCCTTTCGAGCAAACTCCCTCACATGGGAGCGTATCATATCTGCCAGGTCAAGTTCTGGCAGGTCTGCACCATGTGCTACAGGAACCTTCCCAACCGTATCGCTCTCATAGCCCCAAATCGTTTTCGTCTTCTTCTTTCCTATCTCTGTTGGTTCTTCCAAAGGCAATAGGAAAAGAATGTGGTCGCGAAGAAGAGCACCAGAAATATTGAGAAATCTGTTTACTGGGCCAACAAGTCCATCTCTTTCACTTTTCACTCTCTTTCTTTCTGTGTTTCCATAGAGCGCCGTAGTTTCCCAGATATTGGCTAATTCATCTACTCTGAAAGTGTTCTCCTTCTTGGCAACAAGAGAAAAGTCAGGATTTCCCTCTTCAATACTCTTCTCCCATTTTGCAACAGATTTCCCTAGTCGTAATCTCGCTCTTGAGTAAATCTTCTTTGTTGATTTGTTTGTCTTCTCATACAAGATACCTACTAAAGCTCTCAAGCCATCTAACTGTGCCTTTTGCACTACTCTAGCTGGATCTTCTGGTATCAACAGCCCTCACTTTCTGCGGAGTTTTCCCTTTTTAGAATGATAGAAAACTACCATTTTAGGCTTACTAATGCGTTTAATCAAATATTGGCTTAATGAATTTATATACTATAGTATAACAAAGAAAGAGTGGAGGTTATCATTCAATCTCCTGAATAAGGGAATGAGTGAAACTCTCTCGACTGGAAACAGGTCGGGAATTTATATACTTGAGGTGAAATTTCGTGGGTCGCTCTAGCGGTGTAATGGTGACGGTGAAGGTTCCTGTTAGATGGGATGTGATG
>JARGGA010000063.1 GCA_029210805.1 Candidatus Thorarchaeota archaeon | reverse complement strand
TAAATTGAGTACTTTGATAGTTTTCCCACTTTCTTTTATCAACTCCTCATGCTTTTCAAGGAGTCTACCTCCACAATGTGGGCATTTAGTAATCATCTTGTGTACCACTTTGATTTCGCTCAATATGTATTATCCGCTCCTATAATAAAGGAAATAAATGCAGTATATGGTCTATTCAGATGCGGGGGTTGTTATACGTATATTTCTGGAGAACACATCACAATTGCATTTCTCACATTCGTCTTTGAAATCAGAATGTCCCTCACGATTATGGCCGCATGTGCAGTGATCATATAATCTTATACTCATTTTTCCACCTCTGTAAATTCATGACAGTTAGAATCTTCCTTTGATTTCCAATCCAGTTCTGAACACTTCTCTTGCTTAGCTAGTTTTGCCAGCATCTTCTGGTGTTCCATTTTCATCATATTATGAGGACCATGTCCATTCATTATTCGGCTTTTATTATATCCCGTCTTAGAATTGATTTTCATTTCTTCCATTTTTATCAACCTGCTACCTTGTGAGCATAATGTAGATTATACACTAACTTGATGATTCCAAAAAACAGATGCGATATACTCCAAAGAATACGGTCTGGATTCAGTTATATTTTCTGCTAACCTGTTTCTTCCTATCTCACTTATTGCATCATAATATACTCAGGGATGGTTATAAACTTGGGTTTTTAGTCGGAAATTAGGGTGCAGTGCACACTCTTTTGGTTAACATTTGGAACACGTGTTCCAAAATGCTGCAATATCGCATGAATCATCAAAAGAACCCCTTTTGGGGTTTTGTTTCATGTTGCTACGAAAACATGACAATGAAGATTAGAATCAAGATGCTAACAATGATACCTATTCCGTAGAATACATCAAAGAATAGTAATGCTGTAGCTAGATTCAGTGCAAGAAACACCCACGTACTAAGCAGAATCACGCCAATAACTGTAATTACCAAAAGAACACGTTCGTATAGTGCTAGAGGGCTCCCTTTAAGATCAAATGAACGAATCCAGAGCATAACTAATACTGCTGCAAGTGGAGGAAATACTGAAAGAATTAGTCCAAGTGGCAGAAGGACTAATCCACTGAGCTGAACGCGAATCTTGTTCATTCTTTCACCGTATCTCTCGAATTCTCTTGAATACACCTTACCATAATCCTTGTGTATCTTTGTCTGGTAACCTCTCCAAAGTAAGAAACCCATCGCGTCAGCTTTTTTCCGAACCCTATCTCTTGTTGATGATTCATATTCTGGTTGAAAGATCCCTCGTGTAGCCGGCATGATATAGATGGATATCATAAGTGACCAGAATCCATAGAGGGCAACGAGAATCTCTATAAAACCAAGAGTCTGACTGTAGAGGAATGCTCCCAGTATTTTGTATCCTCCATATCCCCCGATAGCTATCAATGGCAACACAAGTAACCACTTCACTGCTTTGGCGCGACCAACACTCTTTTTCATTGCTCCTGACGTGGTTTTGAAGATAAACGCGCAAAATGTAGCATATGTAAGCATTATTCCGATTCCACTCAAAAATTTCATAGTAGTTCCAGAAACAGTGAAGAGGAAAACCATAAGACTAGAGTTCAATAGAACTCCAAAATCCCAACCACTTGCTGAAAGGAGCAAGATGAATGGAATAAACCCAAGACTGAATGCAAGTATGTACCCTTCTCTGAATCTATTCATTTATTATTCTCTCCAGTCATGAATCTTGTAGTATTCATCCACCATCTTATCAATATTGACTATCGACCTCTGGGACAATAAGTCTGGACCCCTCTACAAAAAAGTGGTCACCTATCAACACTGGCAGATTACAATGACCATCTATTCTCTCCACTGTCACCTTGATTTTTACCATTTGCATCAACAATCAACACGCTCAGTGTGCGCCTTAAATTCTATTGCCCGTTTTCTGATCCTAACTGAACCGTGAACTGAGATCATCCTCGAGATTCTGATGACTAAGGAGCTTCAATGCAGCTTCAAACGCGTTTGCGCATATCCAAGAAGCACCTTGGCTAAAGAAAATGGGGAGTTTGTTTGAGAAGCTAACCTGTTGACAGGCTTCGACAATACTACGACCTTGATGTATGGCCCCTTCACCTTCGAACTCGATTCCCACTTCTAATGCAACTCTCTTAACATGTGCGTCGACTGGCTGGATGTGAGCCAGTTCTTCTACAGTTGCAACTTTACTGCCTATTTCGTAATGATATAAATCTACTAAATCCCTGAGATAGGTTGCTGCAGCAATAGGTCCAATCCCATAGAATGAGATTAGTTTTCTATAGTGTGGAATAAGTCGACCGGCTTGAATCTCACTAATACTATATTGAACAATATTTCCCGCTGGAAGTGTGGCAATGAATCGCAAAATGCCATGCGTATTGTATACTCTGCTTTTGGTTTCTGCTCCAAAGAGCGTGTCAACATCATTCTGCTTCTTGTATGGTCTGCCTTTTACCTTCATTTCTTCAAAAGTCTGCTTTGCGACTGTGAATACCTTTGGATTTGTCCCTGTAATGCCATCACTAGATTTACAATCAAAATGCGATGTTACCGTATCTTCTACCATCTTCCGCAACAGCCGTCCTGTTTTTGCTGGTCTACCCTGTGCTAATATTTTGGAAATGAGAAATCTGAATGCCTGAAACCAATGAGATTGTATACTTTGCAGGTTGGTATCTAGTTCTTTGAGATAGTCAGCTCTGTACAACTTGGCAAATTTGGACACTCGTACGACCAGCATGTTTTCCATCATTTCACCCACGAGGTGAAAGTAACCTATTGTTCTATAAAAGGCGGTGTAATCCGTTCACAATCACTCTATGACAAGTTCTTCAGCATCAGGTTCCCATGCAGGATCAACAATGCAAAGAAAGTCAAGATTTTCCTCACCAATGTTTTCTATGTATTGTATTGCTTTTGGCGGGATGTAGATTGTATCTCCAGATTCAACTTCAGCTACTTCGTCATCAATATGCATCATTCCCTTTCCTTTGAGAATATAATAGACCTCAGATGCCTCAAAGAAACGATGGGGTAGAGAAGATCCACCTCGTGGAAGTGAAGCATGCGCAAGGCTGTAAGTGAGACTCGGTCCAATTTTCTCATGTTTGGGGTTCAAAAACTCTCTAATACGCGTATCATCCAATGCTACAATTTCTTTCTGCTTAGCGAGTTTCTTGATTATCATTGTTGCATCTCACCAGTTAGTAGGAAATCTCAAGTCAGACTTGGCAATGTGGACAAATATAGCTTGTAGTCTGGCCTACTCTAATCTCCTCTATTATTGTACTGCATTCTGGGCACGGTTCACCAGTTCTGTAACCTATCTGCCTGTGTTCAATATACGTGCCTTCATTACCCCAGATATCCTGCTCCCTCAGCCCTCCACCATACTCGATTCCCTCTTTGAGTACCTGCTGAATTGCCCAATGCAACTTCTCGATATCATTAGGAGTAAGCGCGTTTACAGACCTGTCGGGATGAATTCTCGCGTACCAGAGGATATCCTGAACATAGACATTTCCAATCCCAGCAACAAATGATTGATCAAGCAAATAGGATTTGATTCGCCCTCGTTTCTTATCCAACATAGCTTTCAATTTATCAACCGTGAAATCATCAGCAAGAGGTTCAGGACCCAGTTTCGATAACTGAGAATGAGATGAGAAATCGCCCTTCGGAACAAGGTGGACATGGCCAAACCACCAATGGTTTATCCCAAGCCAATCTCCTTTGTCTAACTCTATCACAACTCTGTGAAACTTGGGATTTGGTTTGGTACCCTCATGAAATAGCCTGATTTCGCCTCCCATTCCAAGATTGGATGCTATTGACCACTTGGAATCAAGTTCTGCAATAACCCATTTTCCTCTCTGGTGGATAGACTCAAACTTACAGTTTCTTACGCGATTTCTGAATTTCACAGGAGTCATATTCAAGCATTTTTCTTGATTGACTTTCACTCCGGTAATCATCCTCGATTGGAGAACATCATTCATGCTTTTAGAGAGAATGTAAATATCAGGTAGTTCGGGCATTTTCCTCATTATTTCCTGCGCACAGTGTATGATTAAGCTATACTCTGTGCGCAAGATATCTTCTGAATCAATCTGAGGAATCCACTGAAGCAGCTGGATTGCTAGTGTTCTTTCTTTTACTCCACATCCAGTATACTGGAGCTAGGAGGCCAAGTATTGCAAGATTCAGGATAGTGAGACTGGTAATTCCAACCTGTACGATATCTCCCCATCCTGTTGCAGCTGCAAGTAGACGATTCACTTGAGCCCCAACTCGTGCCAAAATAACTATCAAAAGTACAGTAATTGCAGTCATAGGTCGTAAGTTCGTGTCTTCATGCACCTTGGCTGTCGTGGAAGACAGACCATAGATGAGCAGTACTGCCTGCATTCCCAAATCAATCAGAGTGAACTGCGGGGCAGTTATACTGGATAGACGCAATGTATAGTAGACTCCCATAATCAAGAGAACCATTCCCATAATTGTCGCCTGCTCTGGTCCTGTTTCCTTGTTTCTCATGAAAACAGTGATGATGGGTAAGAGGATAACTAGCAATGGAAACATCAGCATGACCACTTGCTGTTCAAGAGGCAGTAGTAGAAAACCTTCGAACAGAAGTCCAAAGATCATGATTTCAATAACTAAGAAGAGTCCGAAGAGAATCCAGTTTATTTTTGGTTTATTCCCAAGCTTCCCAGAAAACGTCTTACCAAGATTCCAACCGAGGAGAACAGCAAAGTATGCCGTAATCAATGCATCACCAAAAGCTAGTGCTACACCAAAATAGGGCCCTGCAGCGACTAAGACACCACTCAATACCATAGTAATGATGATGAACACAACGCTCAGCCCAACTTGATTGCGCAATTGTGTACTTCCACTACCCTCAAAGAACAAAGCTCGTGTTCGAGGAATTAGAGAGAACACAACTAAGGCCAATATGAAATATTGAAATGAAACAACAACTGAGATAGCTAATCCTTGTCCAAAATCACTGATGTTTGGATCCAATGAACCAAAGATCATAATCCATGCTGAGATTATTGCTGTTGCAACAAGCGCCAGAATGAAACTGAAATTATACCAAGAATTCGTTAGAAGTAATTTAAGTCCTCGAAGGAATTTCATATGGGTAACACCTCTTGCAAAGTTCGAGGATACAACATCATACCGACATGGATAAAGCTTCTTTGCACGTCTAAGTGACTTCTCACCTAGCTAAAACCTGATAAGTTGAAGATGCCCGGACCTTCATTATACTACTCATCAACCAAGTTTGGTCGTGGTTTTTCAGAAGTTCTCTCAAAACCGAGAAATTCAGCAATTCTACCATAGTATTCATCCCAATTTCCCGCTGTCGCATCTATAACAATAGTTGGAAAATCACATGACCGTAAGATATCATCAGATAGATTCGCTCGTTCTGTAAGCATTGAAACCCACCCCTCAAATCCTTCAAGTCCTTGTGCAACAGCATATTTGGATTTCGATAGCGATTTTCCTCTGGATTCAATCCACTCCTTATCCCTTACGTTACGAAGATTGAGGAAGTTCTTTCTCACATCTTGGGGGCTAAAGTAAATGACCAGAGGATGCAATTCTGAAATGATATCTGGAACATTGGAAGCATAATCCTGAATGATGCTCCGTTCTATGTTATTGTCAAACATACAACCCACAGTTGATTGACTCAGGTAACCTTCTATGATGTATAAAGAGCCTGTTTCTTGTATTTCTTTGACCAGCTTCTTCCATCTTTCCAAGGTCTTCTGAATGTACTCTTCTGCATCATCAATAGTACGGGTCTGAATATACTCTGAATTGAAGAGGGGATTGGAATCTTCTAACTCATGAAACCAGCGTGAGTCAATACCAGCTCTCTGTAGCTGTCTGTGGATGAAGTTGGCAGTTGTGGCCTTTCCTGACCCGGGAATCCCATCAATGAGAATCAACCTTGATTTCATATTTGGAGGTCAATATCAGAACAATTTAGGTCTTCGGTGCTGCGCCAAAATGTTAGAAACGACACTATCTCAAGAATAGGTCAAGTGGCAAGTTTTAAAAACAGACATCAGCCCTTCGCGGACCGTAGTAAGTATAGCCTAGGTCGCATACTATCTGACAATCATGTCAGCTGCCTAGTGCTGCAAAACTATAGGATGTTTATATTGGCACACAGAAAGAAACATGCTCCACGTAGGGGCAGCTTAGCGTATCTTCCGCGAGGTAAAGCCTCCAAGTTTGTACCGCGTATCAAGAATTGGCCGCGGTTTGAGGGAGATGGCGCAAAACTACTTGGTTTCGTTGGCTACAAGGCCGGCATGACCCATGCGGTGGTTACTGTTGATAACGTTGACAGTCCATTTAAGGGTCAAGAAACTGTGATTCCGGTCACAGTTATTGACACACCACCCATTCGTCCATTCTCAATTCGTGGGTATGGAAAGACCCCCTATGGACGAAAACTAATCTCTGAGGTCCTAGCAGAAACACTCTCTGATGATCTCAAGAGGGCTCAGCCATTGCCTAAGGAATATGACCACGCAGCCAAGATGAAGGAGTTCGAAGAGAAACTAGACTCCATCTCTGAAATTCGAATGTTGATTCACACCCAGCCAAGACTTGCTGGAGTACCCAAGAAGAAACCCGACGTTATGGAGTACAAGATAGGCGCCTCAAGTGTACAGGATGCCTTCGAGTACGCCAAGGGAGTTCTTGGTACAGACGTGCGTATCGCTGATATTATCAATGAAGGCATGTTGATTGACTCCATTGCAGTGACCAAGGGACATGGATTCCAAGGTCCAGTGCGACGCTGGGGTATCAGAATTCTGCAACACAAGTCACGTAAGACCAAGCGAGGTGTCGGCTGTATTGGCCCATGGTCACCAACAAACATTCGCTACTCTGTTCCCCGACCTGGTCAGACAGGATTCCATACTCGTACGAGTTACAATAATGCTGTCATAAAGATCGGAGAGCGTGGTGAGGAAATTACCCCCTCTGGTGGTTTTGTCCACTATGGTGTTATCCGTGGTGACTATGTAATGCTCAAGGGCTCAGTACCCGGTCCAATCAAGAGACCTATACGGCTTAGATATGCAATGCGCCCAACAAAGAGGCACACTGGACAACCTATTCCGGTGAGCTACATCAGCACCTCGTCGAAGCAATAGGAGGATGAAAGAAGATGACAAGTGTAAAAACATATACCCTGAAGGGTAAGGCTGGCACAGCAATCGAGCTCCCCTCCCACTTCGATACCCCCTTCCGCCCTGATCTAATCAAGAGAGCTGTATTATCTGTACAGTCCCGTCGAAGACAACCACACGGTGTTGACGAGTTAGCAGGTAAGAGGAATACTGCTCAGAGCTGGCAGACTGGACACGGGCGCTCACGAATGCCCCGAGTAAAGGGTAGTGGCACATCTGCTGCAAACAAGGCAGGTTTCGCTCCCGGTACAGTTGGAGGTCGTGTTGCTCACCCTCCGGAGGCCCGTAAAGTTCTCATTGAACGAATCAACAAGAAGGAGAACCGTCTGGCAATCCGTTCGGCTATTGCAGCCACCGCTAACAAGGACAGAGTCCAAGACCGTGGTCACAAGGTCGATTCAGTAAAGGAACTACCTCTAGTTGTTGAGAACAAACTGCAAACTCTTGGTACAACTAAGGACGTTGTAGAGGCTGTAAGCAAACTCGGCCTAGAAGAGGACCTTCAACGAGCAATTAACGGTCGCGGAATTCGAGCTGGTAAGGGTAAGATGCGCGGCAGGAAAATGAAGACTCCCAAGTCCTTCCTGATAGTTGTTGGAGAGGATCTGGGAATCAGTATGGCTGCTCGAAATCTTCCTGGCGTCGACATTGTCGAAGTCCAAGGACTCAATGCTGAACTTCTAGCCCCAGGTACCCATCCCGGGCGTCTGGTATTGTGGACAGAGTCTGCAATAGAAAGGCTAGCGAGCGAGAACCTGTTCAACTGAGGTGATATGAGATGGATCCAAACGAAGTAATTATTCGCCCGGTTGTTACAGAGGCCAGTCTTGAAGGCGTAGACACCCAGAACAAACTCGCGTTCTACGTTCTACGAACCGCTAACAAGAACACAATCAAATGGGCTGTGGAATCCCTTTACGACGTTGTTGTCGAGAATGTTAACACACTAATAATGCCTGATGGAAAAAAGAAGGCATTTGTGCGATTGGCACCAGAGTACAGTGCTGCTGATGTCGCAACCAATCTGGGGATATTCTAAGGAGGAATTCAGATGGGTAGACGATATACAAGTATTAGCATAGTTCTCGGATGCGATGGTATGCTCAGGAGGGTGCTGTGAGATGGGAAGAAGGGTCCTCGTTCAGCGGAAAGGCAGGGGTACCACGCAATGGCGTAGTCCTGTCCATAAGAAAATCGCACCAGCGAGACATCCAAAGTGGGCTCCAGAGAAGACCTATGTGGGAACCATCGTTCGTTTAGTACATGAAGCTGGCAGGGGTGCTCCCCTTGCGGAGATCAGATACGAAGGCGAGCCTAAGTTACACTACATTGTGGCCCCCGAGGGCGCTCAGATAGGACAGTCTATCGAATGTGGTGAAGATGCAACTCTGGCAAATGGCAACACACTGATCCTAGAATATATCCCAGAAGGGACTCCAATATACAATATTGAGCAGAGTCCCGGAGACGGTGGGAAGTATGTTAGAGCATCAGGCCTAACGGCTACGATAGTTTCAACAGATAAGACAAAATCAATGGTCAGACTTCCAAGCGGACGCCAGAAGGCGTTCAGCCCACGTTGTCGAGCAACCATAGGTATTGTCGCTGGTGGTGGTCGTACAGAGAAACCATTGTTGAAGGCTGGAACTGTCTGGCATTTGACCAGAGGGAAGGCAAGAAAATGGCCTATTGTCCGTGGCGCTGCGATGAATGCATGCTCACATCCACACGGTGGTGGTTCACACCAGTCACCAGGCAGACCTACTACAGTCAGCAGACATGCTCCACCCGGTCGTAAGGTTGGCAACATAGCAGCTCGACGAACTGGTCGCAAAAGCAAGTAAAACAAATGAGAAGAGAGTTCGCTCTCTTCTTTTATTCTCTTTTTCAATGTCATATCAGCAATTTTCTTTCTTATTTATAATATCAAAAAATCTAGAATCTGCTTCCATAACAGTATTATTCAATTCCTCTCTAGAAGTGGCATTCGTGTGTGGGAAAAAAGAGATGGTAGATAATCAAGATAGAGAATATGAAGATGTACTCAAAGGAAAAACGTTGAAGGTGTATATCCGGTTACTTGAAAGCGACCGTCCTTGGACAGCTCGTGAACTGCAAAGAGATCTAGGTCTTTCTAGTCCAAGCTTGTCATTGTACCACCTGAACAAACTAGTTGATTCTGCATTGGTTGAAGTCAATAGGGAAGGACTCTACACAATCTCAAAAATCGTTCGAGTTGGAGCTTTGAGATACTTTTTCAGATTTGGTAGAAGACTTATCCCAAGGTTTCTATTTTATGCAGCGTTCTTTGTTTCAGTTTTTTTGGCATCACTAATATTGTTGGACTTCACCCTACACCCAGTTGATATTCTTTTCATCTTGGTGATGGTAATTAGTACATCAATATTCTTCTTCGAAACATATTGGTTTTGGAAACATGGACTAGAGTAATCTTATAGCTCCACTTTTTGATCACCCAACTATGATTGAGCTCAAAGTGTAGAATAATATCCATTCGTTACATTGTACTATAGGAGGTATTGAAGATTTTGAAGAGAAATAGGATGATTCCGCTATGTATCGCACTTGGGCTCATCATGGGATTAAGTGTCGTTGTATTTGCCTCTACAACGGGTTATGTGTCACTTGAGGGTATTTTCATATCAGGAGAACCTTTGACATCAAGCGTCTTTTCAAATCTAATATCCGAAAGTGAGAATAATTTCATGATTAAGAGCAACTGGTCGCTTTTATCAGAATCCCCTCTTCGTTACCATCTATCACTGCCGTTGAGAACATATACACCCAATCAAACAATCGATATTGCAGCGGCTAATTTGGAAAATCATATTTCAGATAAAGTGAGTCTATCTCCAAATGATATAGATATACACTCGTCAATCCCAAACTACCTTCGTGATAATATCGATTTCTACCAATATATTAATAGTAACTCAAGCCATCACTCCGTATTGATTGAAATTGGGGTTAGCAATGTTGAGGGTATAATCAATGAATACACTGAATACTGGAACTCAAATGAAACGATACCTCCCGAATTATACCATCAATCACCATATTCTGGGCAGAGAATAAATTCAACCAATGCCGAACAAATCGCATCCGAATTTCTTAGTAGTAGAGGATATCACTTTCAAAATACATCTGTACACGTTAGAACATCATTAGCTTTGGGCAAGTATTATACAAGTCCATCCAACTATTCAGTATTTGAAATTGTAATTCGAAGTCAGACGAATAATCTGTTTCCAGATCGATATGCCGATGGCGTAACACTGCATATCAGCGAATACGGAGGCCGAATAACCCACTTCACAGCCTTTCTCGTTGAACTACCTGATATTACGGAATTGAATCTAATTAATCCTGAAGTCATTCACAAAAGCACCAAGACTTCAGTACCAATTGCTAACTGGAATGAAACCTCTGAATTCTGTGGGTCATATCTTCGTTTGGTACCATGCCTTGACCCAGTCGGGAGTTTCGCACTTTCTTGGAGATTCGAATACGCAATA
Organism: Candidatus Thorarchaeota archaeon; assembly: GCA_029210805.1. GTDB lineage: Archaea > Asgardarchaeota > Thorarchaeia > Thorarchaeales > Thorarchaeaceae > MP5-2226. The sequence continues at coordinate 1,582 of JARGGA010000063.1, read as the reverse complement.
CACTCGAATAATAGAGTCGAATTTGGTGAGATTGGTTGGAATGACGCAATAACAGGAGATTATCTCTTTCCTGGATTGTATAGAAGCTCCCCTTCAATATCAAATAGTATGAATATCCTTTTAGCTACTATTCTTCTAGGAGGTCTATTAGTTGGGCTATTGGCTTTGGGATTCTACAACTATCGTGCATCTTGACTCTTAACTATTCATTGATACTACTAAATGAGCAAATTGATAGCTTCTCGGATGATTGCAAGCAAGTTGTGCAGCACGAATACAAAGAAGTGGAAAAGATTTATTTCATTCTAGTCGCCTTCCGTGCTACCGAATGGGCATGAGAGGCTTGCGTCAAAAACGTAATTGAGGCAAATAAATGACTATAAAGAAGAGAAGATATGCTATTCTCCTAATAGCAGTCTTTTTAATACCTTCTTTTGCAGTAGTGGGTAGCTATAATCAATCTAATACTGTAAGTAGAATGAAAACTTCTCAATCCTTTGATTCTCATCAGTATGCTGAGTCTAGAGCTATATCCAAAGTTCTTGAAGCAATGGATATGGAATGGGAAACGCCAATATACGAGCCATCATGGCCCGTAGCGCATGAAGGGAGAGAGGCTCCTGGCAGGATAATCCAACCGATTGACGAATCAATGTCACTCAATAACACTGACTCACAAATTCTCTATGATGCATTTGCAAAAGAAAATGCTCAGCGTCAGAAAAACAGCCCTGCAGTAAGACCAAATGATGTATCCGCTTTGGAGGGGTCAATGCTTGAAGCAATATACTATCCAATTGCCACAACCAAGGACTATCCACAACCTCCCCAGACACCAGCAAAAGAAGGGCATTGGTTCCAGAAACTCAGCTATTCAGTATTGGCTTTCCAATTCACATATCCTAGTGGATTCAATACACTTGATCTTTGGATGGATATCGAAAGGGATCAGGATAGTTACTCCAGATACTTAACTGTCTATTTTGATGGTTCACTCGCATATAGAACTACAATTAGTAGTTCTGGCTTCCATTCCTCCATTGCTATATGGTGGGTATCAGCGGGAACTCATAAGATTGAGGTGGAGATTAACTATTGTGGGTGGAAGGACCATCAATGGAAAATGACATACATTCAACCATTCATCAGTCGCTGGCCAGGTGCTTCAGAACCTATCCAAGACTTCTGGGAGTATTTTCCGGATGACCGCAATCCATCTCTGGAATATCAAGTACTAGGTGGTAGATCAACATACGTCAATCTACTTGTCGAACATTTGGGTAGTTCCCCATCGAGGCAAGTTCAGGTCTATTACAAATCAAGTGCGACGAGTTCATGGGTGTTGAGGTCAACAATATGGACTGGAAGTGCTTCCAAAATCTATTTGGGCTACTGGTCCTCGATTTGCACAATCTATGTCAAATTGAGCATATTAGATAGCTCTGTGGACTATTATGGATACAAGATATCGTACAACTCAGCTAACTATAGGGCGGTGAACATAGAGATAGATTACATGGAAGATACAACTCCTAATCAAGGAAACCCAATCATGGATACAGATGATATTGAAGACATGGTT
>JARGGA010000621.1 GCA_029210805.1 Candidatus Thorarchaeota archaeon | reverse complement strand
GAAGCTCTCGTAGCCGAGCGTCTGCGCCGTCGTCACTTCCAGGGTGACGAAGCGGTCCCAGACACGGAACAGCGTGTCCACAGGCGGATTGCCGAGGAACATGTGCGGACTCGGCACGACGGCCGCTTCCATGCCCATCATCACCAGCTTCTGCAGAGAAATCAGACGGAAAATCTGGCGAAGTTGGTGCCTTTGTATCTTCAACAGTCACTATACAAGTAGCTTTTGCTGAATTGCCAGCCTTGTCTGTTAGCACTACGGTGTAATTGTATTCACCTACGCCTGGAAACACATGGTCCCAGTTGATGGGCAATCCAGACGTCCACGCATTATTCCAATAGGGCCCTGCATCGTTAATATATGCCATCTTGATATCTGGAGTATCATCAGTTGCAGTGAAATTGGTCCAGACTCTTTCTCCATATTCAATTGTATAGTCTGGGGTTGCACTTGTGAATACAGGATCTTGAGTATCAAGGATAGTCACTCTGACTGTATCCCCTACAAGTCCCGTTGAAGCCGAATCCCATACCCATACTTCAAAGTCATATACTCCTGGAGCATAAGCATCCAACGATATTGATATGCTAGAGTTGCACCAATCTTCTTCATACTGCATTGAATCATTGATGAAGAACCAATATACTCCTGGAAATCTATCATCCGGATGCCAAGTGACCCACCTGTCTGCATCTATATCATTGATAGTAAAATCAGCTGGCGAATCAATTGTTGGATTTGTTGAATCTGATAGGAGTGATGCACTTGTGTCATTCACACCTGCTGTCCCAGCTATAGTATAATTGCCAGATACATAGTCCTCAAACTGATTTGATGTCCAGTTGTTCTTTGGAGTGACTGTTCTGGTGTCATATCCTGTGTACAAATCACACCATCCAATGTTATTGTCGTAAATGGTGTTGTTACCTGAATTAGCATCTATGCTCATCCCATAAAAGCATTGGAATAGGTCATTGTTTTCATAAAATCCATTCGAACTAGATTGTAGATGGATTGCTCTACCACCACCAGTATCCGAAGTATGATCGAGTGAATTTCCAATCACGATAGCATTTTGAACGGTATGCATCCACAAATTGTAGTTGTAGCCACATGAGATATTGTTGTTAGAGATAATAATGCCTGGAGTGTTATAGGGTCGGACGCATACAGATGCTTGCCAAACAACATTACTGTCCATAACAATATTGTTGCCTGTTTCAAAAGTAATGCCTGTTCCCCTCAATGTAGAGCGAATTTCATTGTTGGAAAGCGTTAGATTATCTGTTTGTTGACAATCAATTCCCCATGAGTTTGTTAGAGAACTATCGTAATTTATTCGTTTTATAATATTCCCTGAAATTGTTGTATTTGGGGTCTGAAATAACTGTAATCCTCGATAACCTGTAATATCGGCAATCGTGTTGTTGATCAAATCTACACGAGATGTTCTCAGTACTTGAAGTCCTTCTGATGAACAATCACGAATAGTCGTTAATGACACATTGATATCTGCACTATAGTCGATGTATATTCCAGTTGGAGTTCCAATAATCTCACAATTAAGGACCGTGCCGTTGTCTACGTTGTTGAAGTATATTCCATAAGAGCTACTAACTCCAGTCAAATTAACCACACAATTCTGTATAGCAAAGTGTGCTGTTGTTCCCGTGATATAAATCCCTCTCCCACCTGAGGCAGTTGTTACAACTGCACCATCCAGTATGTAGGGATCTCCCTCTATACCTGAGCCTGTGG
>JARGGA010000620.1 GCA_029210805.1 Candidatus Thorarchaeota archaeon | reverse complement strand
AAGCCCTGCCCAGAGTAGACTCTTTAGACTCTCGTCAAGAACGGATTTTCCAATCGTATTGCTTGTGATCATATCCAGTCCGAATAACATCGATGGGATACCAGTCACTGAAAGGCCACCAGTTCCACACTGAATTGCACCGCCTATCAGCATTGCAACTCCAACTGTCATAATGACAGGTTTCATTATTGCATGATCGACCTCTATACTCTATGACATTGTGACTGGATGACACTCAGATTCCCGAATGCTTCATACTCTCTCGAAAGATGCACTAATAATGTCCATGGAAAAAGGCGAATACTTTAAGTTGTTTTTTGGTTTTTATACCATGCACTTATCATTGCTAGACGTGGTAAGTGGGGAGATATCGAATTGAGAAAGAAAACAAAATTACTGACTCTTCTATCTGTGTTCTTTGTACTATTCATTGTATCGGGAACAACTCCAATGTCACTCTTCTACATTGTAGAGGGGGGTGGAACTTCTCCGCCTGCACCGACTTGGCCGCAGGCTGCAACAGAATATGCATACATATGGAGTGCATCATCGGGATCATGGGATGATGATACGTATATGGCAAGCGCAACTTATGAAACAGAGAATCACAAAATAGCACTTGCAGTGATTTGCTCATCAAAGAATCAAGCATACGAGTATGCAATGTATGAGATTTCTTCAGTCTATACATACAAAGGAGAACGGATGGATGGTAGCAGTTGGGATACACGAGGCACCATTTTGGGTGCTACAATCGAAGTGAGCGAGTACAACTACAAAGACAATCAAGAAGCAACGTGGCAGACAGCTGATACTGCAGCGAGGTGCTGGCCAAAGGACTTTCGATACAATAACGTCATGAAATGGTCCACTGGAGCAAAGGTTGCAGTCAAGGCAGGTATCACATTAGGTGTTTATCTTTCCCCCTTAACAGGAGGAGCTTCCGCAGTTGCAGGACTAGCTCTTGGTGTGGCAACTACGATTTTGATGGATGCTTGGGCCGATGCGATGTCAAATACACCAGATAATTCAAGATTAACTGGTACTGACACCTACGGTAGAGTGTATTGGGAAAACCGATATCCAACTTGGGCGTATCATGATTATGATGACCCCCAGATTGGTGAGGATGGGTACCAATATGCGTACGATTTCGTAAGCTACAATCAGCTCAGACATGGTTGGCAAGGCGCTGATGGTAGTATGATTGCCCTCAAATTCCGCTTGAATGTATATCTTGATGATATAGGAGAACCCGACGGCATCCTTACTCTATCAACACCATGGACAAAGTTCTACACTAGAGCCTAGGAGAAGGTCACCCTTCTCCCCTCTTTTTTAAAAGCGATGCAAATTCATTTCATGAAGGTGATAGAAGAATGACGAACCTTGCGTGGTATATGGGAATTGGAGTAAATGCCGTAATTGGAGTGACAACTATTATCCTCATTCTTGTGTCCGCGAAAAATAAGTCTGAACAATCATTGTCTGGGTGGAACCAAGCTAATGGGTACTTAGCACTCATCGGATTAGTCATCACAAGCCTAGGAACTCTATCATTATACCTACAAATGGGGTTCTTGCAATACAATCTTACTGAAGCAGACACATTCTTTCCCCCATTGTTGTGGATTGGCTATTACATTACATCGGCGTCTTTTCTTGGAATTGTACTCGACCAAACAAACATAACTCCTATTCATAGGAATCTCATCTACACTCTCTCAATCGCTATGTTTTCAGTTTCAGGCATTGGCTTG
>JARGGA010000062.1 GCA_029210805.1 Candidatus Thorarchaeota archaeon | reverse complement strand
ACCGAACAACATCTTGGACTCGATGTCTAGGATCGTATAGGTTTCGGGAAACGGTTATCATACCCCATGCCAATTCTGGATGAAACCAAACAGGACCCTCTTGGAGATTCTGAACAAGAAGGAATCAATATTATTGATGAGGTAGAATTAGATTCTCAATGATGTAGAATAACTAAGTTTCATGAGAAACAGCTCGTGAAGGGATATCTTCGAAATCCAAAAGGATTATTTCAAATACTTCTCTAATGAAGAGAATTCATGAAGGGAAAATATGTTGGTAACTTTCACACGATTTAATCCTGAGAATCATAGGGATGGTTTAATTCAACTTTATGTGGAGTACATCAGTTGGATTGCAAACCAAGTTCAAGAACGTTATGGGATAGATTTTGGTGAAACGATGGGTATTACGGTAGAAGAATATGTCCACTCCAAATATGAGAGTTTCACATCAATTCAACCAGATGATGGTGCTTTGTTCATTCTTGAAGAAGCTGGAAAAGTAATAGGTATGGGTGGTCTTTATCGAGTCGATGCCAAAATAGGCGAAATAAAACGTATGTACATCAAACCTGAGTACAGAGGAAAAGGCTCTGGGAAAGAGCTACTCAAGAAACTAATAGATATAGGAAAAGAATCAGAATACACAGCCTTACGCTTGGACACAGGGGGATTCATGGATACGGCTCAGCATGTGTATACTAGCATTGGTTTCAGAAAAATCCCGGAGTATGCAGAGTCTGAAGTGCCGATACCATTGAGACATCATTGGTTTTTCATGGAATTAGAACTTTAGACGCGCTCATCATAATTTCATTGTACTGAGTCCAATAACTATCAATCACTGTTTTGTCCAAATTGGACCGACTTCTTTATTATAATTTGACCATTGCGAGCAATGTTTAGCTGAAGAGTTCCCCTGAATTCATTTACATACCCGTTCTCAACAACAATGCTCTCGCCTTCGTGGATCTGAAGGATTTGATCATTCCAAAGAACTAAGGTTACGGACCCAGTGGCATCTGTAAGTGTTGCATTGACGACGTGTAGTTCCTTTCCGTCCTTTGAGGTGACTTCTCTCTTTTCCGAGATAAGCTCAACCGTTCCTTTGACAGATATTCCCTCCATTCCATCATTAAGTTTGGAAATAGATACTAGCTTTTCCTGATAGATATCATCAGTTATTTTCACGAAATAGCGCAAATTAAAGGTGGGCACCCATCTCAAAATGCCGGTCTGCACGAACCCAACCTTTTCATAGAATCTTTTTGTTCGGATATTCCATTCAGGCGTGTTCAAAGACCATTTCTTAGCCTGTGGATACTTGCCTTCAATCTTCTGAAAGAATTGTGTGCCAATTCCTCTTCTATGTAAATCGGGATCTACAAAGACACCAAAGATATAGCAGTGTTCCGGTGAAACTCTGTGAACTCTCGTGCCACCCACGATTTGGTCATTATAGATGGCTTTCCAATAGTCTGTTCTTTCATTCAATGCATCACTCCGTTGAGCATCAACTGAGTCATAGCCCATATCTCTCCGATGAGCAGCGACTGAATCATAGCCCTGTGGGCCGCCCGGAACAAGTGCTCCAACCTCAACATCTGTGTCAAATGCTCTCTTTGAAATATCTGCAAGAATTTTGGCATCCTCGGGTTTCGCCAATTCAATTGTTACCAAATCGCTCAATATTATTTACCTCCTTTTGTGATCAAATTCTTGAGATATTGCCCGGTGAATGATGCATCAACTTGTGCAACTTCCTCGGGAGTTCCTATTGCCACAATCTCACCACCCTCATCCCCTCCTGATGGGCCAAGATCGATTACATAAGCAGCGCTCTTAATGACATCCATTTGATGCTCTATGACAAGAACCGTATTGCCATGGTCATCCTTAGTTACAATCAACATATCGATATCAGACGCTTCCCAGACATCTCCACAAACCATGCTTCCGTATACAAATGCAGCAAGAATGTTCGTATCCTTCTGTAATTGTTCTACAAAGGACTCCAGTGCTACATTGTATTCATGTGATAAGGCAGAATTATCACTCATCCTGATTTCACCTCATTTCTCAATTGGTTGATACAGGTCAAGCATGAAATCTCCCGAAGCCCCACTGGGATCATGAGCAAGCTCTAGACAATGACCTTTTGCCATACTGTAGCGACTTGCTTTTACCCAATCAACGAGTTTCTTCCAGCTTTCCAGGTATCCCTTTTCTTTGAAGAATTCGGATTCGAGTTCCTCAGTCAGATTGCAAGTGATAACAGCATAGCTAGCACCTTTGATTTCTTTGATCTTCATACCTTCATCAAGTTCCATATCTTCATAGATTTGCATCCAGAACTCGTATCCATACTCACTCTTTCCTGGAACTGGATTCGGATTATTGAATCCAAACACGGGGTGTTTCTTTGAATCTTCAAGAAGACCCTTTGGCTCAGCCCATGCAAGCATCTGAGCCCATGCATCGTTCTCAGGATTGTTGCTAATTACACGAACACTTGCGACCTTCATAGGTTTGAGCTTGACAATTCGAACTTCTTCGTCCTGGAGATGACCGGATTTCTTTGCATGTACACGTTGAATATGTTCAGCCCTTCTCGCAGTTTCATCTTCCTTTCTCTTCTCAGACCTGGCATAAGCAGCAACACTTGCAGTAACTAATTCCTTTCCATCTTCGGTTAGTTCATACATCCCCCGTTCAAGCCGATTTACAATTCCATTCTCTACCAGCTTGTCAAGATGATGCACAAGAGCGGTCTTACTAAGACCTGTGGCACTCTGAAGGTCAATGAATGCACTGGATTTAGACCACAGTGCGCTCACAACTACTAATCGCTTTGGATGCCCAAGAGACTTGATTACAACGGCAATCTCATCGCTTGATTTCTCGAGCAGTTCCTTAACATTGATTGTGTCATTCTCGCTCATGACTAACCACTGACGCATGGTACTACTTTCTCCTAATAAGTGTAACTAATAAAGTAGTACCAATAGTACTAATTTAATTGAACGTTATTCTTTATTAGCTCTTGTTTAGAAAAGAAAGTAATCAGACTACAAATTTTTTTTTCTCGGCAGCTTTATTAGGTGTGAATCTTCTGCTTCGGAATCATATAGCCATCGGCAAGCCTTGTGTTTGTTTATGGCTGGAGAAGAGATGGAGAAATAATGATGAAAATCAAGAAGACCTTTGGTCTGATTTTTGCATTTGTTTTTGTTACCTCAATGTTCCTTGGAACTAGTGCGACAGCATTAGGCGGTGGAAACGTTGAATCATCACTTATGAAAGTGAAATACGTTACGATCATCAATCCAGCAGATGGTGCAACCGTATCGGGGACAGTAACAATAACAATTGATGCGACTCAGACTCCTACAATATACATTGATGGAGTATCAGTCGGACGAGTTTACTCATATAGTTGGGATACCACATCCTATACTGATGGAAGTCATACTATTAGGGCAACAATATCAGGCAGGTCAGACACAAATGTAGTGACAGTCAACAATGGTGGCGGTACAAATAATGCCCCAATTGTTACAATAACAGCTCCTTCGAACGGAGCAACGGTTTTAGGCACAACAACAATCAGTGTGTCTGTAAGCGATGAAGATACTATTGTTCCAGATATCTACATTGACGCAACTTGGGTTGCAAAAGCCTACAATTACAACTGGGACACTACTGCTTTTGCAGACGGCTCACACAGTGTCTATGCTACCGCAACTGACACCGGTGGACTTACTGGCGATGACACCAATGCAGTCACCGTGGATAATGGCGGCGGTAGTCAGGGATGGGACAAAGCCACATTACCACATATCATGCCTTGGTGGAATGATGTCATTGATGTAGAAAAGACAAGCTACACTGGTGCAGGAACTGTTGTAGTCATTGTTGACACCGGTCTTGTAAGCAACTGGCTTGACTACTTCCCACAGGAGAATATCCTAACTGAGTACTGCAGAAGCTACACTCAATCCCTTGGATTAGACAATGTTGCATACGATGAAGATACTGAAGGTCATGGTACAGCTTGTACTGCTACCATTATTGGATATAGACTTGATACTACCACAGATTACTGGATCGAAGGCGTCGCTGAGGATGCTAAGATCATTATGCTCAGAAGCGTTTACTGGATTGGTGGCGGAGTCACTGAAACAACCATGCTCAACAACTGGGCAGACTGTATTGATTATGCTCGTTCATTGAAGGCAGGAGCCCTCAGTGGTTACAACATGATCGTATCAATGTCCCTGGGATATGATAATACTAATACTGCTCTTACCAACGCAGTCGCTAACGCAGAGAATGCAGGTATTGTTGTCGTAACGTCAGCAGGAAATGACGGTCCTTCACCAGATACCACAGCTTACCCTGCAAATCTTGCTGATACTACATCAGTGGCCGCTGCGGGATATGTTGGACTAACTGATGCCTACGGAATTGATGGAATTGGAACAGACATTCCTGAGAACGATTTCTCCAACGTGTTTGTTTCAGACTTCTCATCACGTGGTAAGGTAGATGTCACTGGAATCGGTGAGAATACTGTTCTCCCATACTATGGCGGATACTACTACATGAGCGGTACTAGCTTCAGTTGCCCACAGACTGCTGGGGTTTATGCACTGATGTTTGATGCATTTGGTGCTCAATCAGTTGCATGGCTCGAAGGTCATCTCCAGGACACTTGTGTTGACATCGGTTACGATGCAACTACTCAAGGTGCTGGATTCATCCAGGCTGACGGTGCTACTGCATAATTTTACTAATTTCGAGGAAGGCTGGGCCTTCCTCCCCCTTCTATTTTTATTTACTCAGAATTGCGACATAAGAGAAAATCAGTATCTATTCGCCAAACCTTCTTGGTTTCATCGAAAGCCTCAGACCATAATCCGTACACTTTGGATTTCTCATGATCAATCATTGAAACTCGTAGATTATCTACTCGTTCATGAAGGTAGTAGAGAAGTGTTGAAAGATGACTGGGTGGTAATCTGAGGTACCAGAACAAGTACGAATCTGTCGCTTTTAGTGTCGAGTGAAATGGAATCGGATTAGAGAGTAGTTTCCTCCGAAGCTCGGTGGAGAATCCATTAGTTGAATCAGCTGTTAGGACAACGTTACTGTAGAGGTCGAATGCATCAATGTCAATATACACATAGGAACGGGGTATGAAATTCTCTCGTAGAAATTTAAAATGTCGTGAGAATTCCTGAGACGAAAGAGAGATTCCTTGTGACCGAAGCTCCTCGATGATAAATCTCTGTTTTCTACGCATACCATTTGAAAGAAATCTAAGGAGGGCAATATCATTCTTACATAGATATTCCAGTTTTGAGGTTGATTCTTGTTTGTAGTTCTCTCGTCCTGCTAATCCCGGTTTCTGTGTCCACTCATCCCAATCGAAGTTCCAAGTAAATGATTCGTTGTCCCAAAATTCAAGTCTTGGCACTGTAAACAATGATGGCACATTTTCTGTTGGCAATATCCGATAATTAGTGAACTTGCCTTTTCTCTTCGACTCTCGAAAGAATCTATCTAGCAGGTTCTCTGAGCCCGTAGGAATACGAAATTGAGCAAATACTTCACTATTCCCACTATAACATCGGGCACGAAATTTTGTATAAGGATGAAGATAACAGAGTTCTTCCACGTCCTTCACTGATTGAAAAGAGGGTGTTTCGAAAAAAACGTCAACTGTCTGTAGATCAAGTGCACCTTCATCAAAATCCGGTACCACTCGGAAATATCGCTTTTCAGAAGACGAGTCCTCTCCAGACAGCCATTTCAAGTAATGAGCAACTGTTGTACGTGACATATTCACTCGTTTCGCCAATTCCTCTAAACGGTCCAACGGACCTTCTTGTAGAGCAATAAGCAATTGCAAATGCTTCGCTGTTATTCTTACTTTCCTCAATCAATACCCTCTATGTCTTAATTGTTTATCAAGATCACTACCAAGAATCACCAGAAGGTTACAGCAACACCTGTTGGCGCTCCCCCTCCAGCTTCTGTTGGCGGATCGAAGTCGTATGTGTCGTAATCGTAGCCTCCATAGATGCCATATCCAAACGCATCAAGTTGCACATTGTACCATCCCTGCTCCAATGCACTGTCGAACCAGCTTAATGCCAATCTAATCACACGATACCTTCCAATAACTGTGACTAACGCATAGTATTGAGCTCCGGACGGTACTGTGAGTGTGAACAAGAAATCGGATTCCTTCGGACTTGGGTATCCATCACCTATGACACAGGTAAATAGAATGAGTATATCATCCTCAGTATAATCCCCGTCAAGATCGCCATAATCGGCAAAGTTGATGCATACTGCGAAGTACGGTGCTGTGGCAGCTACGTCTTGGGGTATTGAAAGAAAAAGCATCGACACTAGAAATACAAATGCAATGCCAATCCTTCTTCCGCGTTTCATGTTCTCGGGAAAAGGCAACCTTACTTATATATGTAATTTGAATGGGGAAATTCCATTTCATTTATAAGTAATATGACTTTTCCCCATAATATTCGTTTAATCATCATGGAACAATATGTTCGCTGATGGTTTGAGAAGAGATGGAGAACCAATTATGAAAATCAAGAAGACCTTTGGTCTGTTCTTTGTTTTCGTTTTCATTACATCGATGTTTCTGGGTACAGCTACAGCTGCGATCCAGGGAGATCGTGTGTCAATGTTGAACGCTAGATACTGCAACATTACAAATCCAAGTGATGGCGATACAGTATCAGGAACGGTCCTTATACAGATAGATGCCTCAAAGACTCCACGAATATACATAGATGGTGTCCGTGTTGTTAGAGGATATTCATACACCTGGGATACGACAAAGTATGATGATGGAAGTCATCAAATTCGAGCATATGCGGATCGAATTTGGGATACCATATATGTTACAGTTAATAACGGTGGTACTACCAACAATCCTCCAGTTGTTACAATCACAGCACCAGCAAATGGTGCGACAATTTCTGGAACAACTACTATCAGCGTCACAGTAAATGACGAAGATACAATCGTTCCTGATATCTACATTGATGGTAGCTATGTAACAACTGCATACACCTACAACTGGGATACAACTACCTACGCAGATGGATCACACTCAATCTATGCGGAGGCTACTGACACTGGTGGTCTCTCAGGAGATGATACCAACACTGTTACAGTTGATAACGGTGGAAGCAGCCAAGGATGGGACAAGGATACCCTACCACACATCCTGCCCTGGTGGAACGATGCAATAGATACAGAAAAGACAAGCTACACTGGCGCAGGTACCGTTGTTGTCATCATCGATACAGGATTGGTCAGCAACTGGCTTGATTACTTCCCGCAGGAGAACATCCTCACTCAGTACTGTAGAAGCTACACCGATGAACTCGGGTTAGACAATGTCGCCTATGATGAGGATACAGAAGGCCACGGCTCAGCAGTTACTGGAACCATCATCGGATACCATCTTGATACTACTCCAGACTATTGGGTCGAAGGTGTTGCGGAGGATGCCAAGATCGTAATGCTAAGATGTGTATACTGGATCGGCGGCGGAGTCACTGAAACAACCATGCTCAACAACTGGGCGAATTGCATTGATTATGCTCGCTCATTGAAGAATGGTGCTCTCAGTGCCTATAATATGGTCGTTTCCATGTCCCTCGGATACGATAACACCAATACAGCTCTAACTAACGCAATTGCCAACGCAGAGAATGCAGGTATCGTTGTTAGTACTTCCGCAGGGAACGATGGCCCATCACCTAATACCACAGCATATCCAGCAAACCTAGCTGATTGCACATCAGTTGCAGCAGCTGGTGTTGTGGGGCTAACAGGAGCCTACGGAATTGGTGGAATTGGAACAGACCTTCCTGAGAATGATTTCTCTGATGTCTTTGTTTCAGACTTCTCATCACGTGGCAAGGTTGATGTGACTGCAATTGGTGAAAACTTGGTTCTGCCATACTATGGCGGATACTACTACATCAGTGGTACAAGCTTCAGCTGCCCACAGACATCAGGGGTTTACTGTTTGATGTTCGAAGCCTTTGGTGCACAGAGTGTAGCATGGCTTGAAGGTCATCTACAAGATACGTGCGTGGATCTGGGTTATGATTCCTCTACTCAAGGTGCAGGCTTCATTCAAGCTGATGGAGCAACTGCATAAATTCCTCTCAAGGAAGGCACTCTTGCCTTCCTTCCCTCTTTTTATTTGATTTTACGATTACGAATAAGATGAAAGAGTAGAGGGTAACCCCCTCTACTTATTCAGTCTGTCTTAAAGATCAGCTTGGCAGTTCTGACACTTAGCAAGACCTTGCTCGGTCTTTGCACCACAGTAGGGACAAATAACTAGGACCTTCACAATTTCCCTTTCATGAGTGGTGTGTCCAGCGTAGGTTGTTGTGATGGGCCTACCACGGATGAAAGTATTAGCATCCATCTTTCCAGCAAGCTCTCCTTTTCCAATTGCATCGTAAAGCAAATCCCTTACGACACTAGTAGATAGGCCAGTTCTTTCACTGAGTTCATGGACAGTTATTGAGTCGTGAGCTGAAGCAACTCCAATGACCTTATCCTTATTCTTTGATTTGCCTTGACAACAGAAACAAGGCCATAGACAGAATACGCTAAGGAGAAGGAGTCCACCACCTATCAATAGCAATGGCCATAATGCCAAGGGATCCAAGGAACCAATCAAAACCAAAATCGATGCTATTATCATTAGATACGAAACAGTCACACCTTCCTTACTCTGCGCAACGGAAGGAGTAGTGTATCCTGTGATTAGAGCAATTATCCCAAAGAATACGAGCACGAATCCCATAATGGCAAACATCGGTGAATCGTCTTGCAAGAAGATGTTTACAAGTCCCATGAGAGCTCCTGCTACAATAGCCAATAATGATGCAATAAGGAAGATTTTGTCTTTCATCTGACCACGCTCTGATACTGAGCGTATACCAATGCTGGATTTTAAGATATCGAGGGTTGATTTGAGTCATACTTGAGTTCCTTAAACGTCTGTTTCCCTATTTAACAAAAAAGAAAGGGGAGGGAAAATCCCTCTACTCCTTCTCGTACTTGAAACTAAGCTTCAGACGCACACGATATTCTGCGATTTTGTTATTGTCAATTCGCACATCCTGTTGAATCACTTCAGCCACTCTGAGATCACGCAGATTCTTTGAGGCCAATGTGATTGCATTGTTAATAGCCTGTTCCCAGCTCTTTTCGCTAACTCCAGTTAGTTCGATATATTTGTAGACACTTTCTTCGCCCATGTTAACACGCTCTGAATTTGTAACATAATCTAAGGCAGAAGTAGATGAAAAGCGTTGTTACCCTTACAGTCCGAGTTATATGTCCCATTTTTTGAAACACAGTTCCGGTGCAAGATATAGAATCTCCAGAAATTGAAGAGGATAAACCGGTACGACCATTTGCAATTCTATGGGGAGGACAAGCTGCTTCTCTCTTTGGAACAAGGATTGTCAGATTTGCATTGGTTTGGTGGATTACCGACATCACTGGTTCTGCAACTGTTCTTGCATTGGCCACTATCATGGCCCTACTACCTCAGGTCTTTGTTGCACCATTTGCAGGCTCCTATGTTGATCGTTGGAGTCGGCGTAAGACTATGATTGTTGCTGATTGGTTGATTGCAATGACAGTCTTGGTGCTTTCATTTCTCTTTGCTACTGGATTAATTGAAATCTGGCATGTACTTGCAATGATGTTCATAGGCTCTGTTTTCGGTTCTTTTCATTTCCCTGCCATGCAGGCTTCAACTACTATGATGGTTCCACGAAAACATCTAGGCAGAATAGGCGGGATGAATCAAGCCCTCAATGGTGCATCAAATATTGTGGCCCCACCAATCGGAGCTGTCCTCTACGTCTTGTTACCAATGCAGAACATATTACTCATAGATGTGAGTACTGCAGCCTTTGCGATTCTGTGCCTAGCCATTATTGCGATACCTCAACCCAAGCGGAAAGAAGAACTTGGACAACCCTCCGTATTGGGGGACATGAGGGAGGGGTTTGCATACCTGAAGAAATGGCGCGCTGGAATGATACTTATCATCGTAGCAATGATGCTAAATTTCCTTTCTGCACCTGCATTTAGTCTATCGCCAATTCTGGTTAGTAGTCACTTTCTTGGGGGTGAAATAGAGCTTGCGATCCTCCAATCGTTTGGAGCCATTGCGATGGTAATTGGAGCAGTGCTACTTACTATTTGGGGAGGGGGAAGAAGAAAGATCATCACCATACTAATTGCATTAGTACTTGAGGGAGTAGGTACATTGTTGATAGGTCTAGTTCCGTCAGATGCCTTCATCATGGCGATTGTATTCTATGCTTTTGTGAATTTTCTCAATCCAATAATCAATGGTGTGTTAATTGCCATCATGCAGGCAACAATTCCACCTGAAAAGCAAGGAAGAGTATTCGCGCTCATTATGAGTGGAGCTACTGCGATGATGCCTATTGGATTAGCGATAGCTGGTCCTCTTGCAGATCTATATGGAGTGCCATTCTGGTTTCTCATCTCGGGAGTAGGAACAATCATCATTAGCATAGCAGCGTTCTTCAGCTCAGAGCTGAGGAGAATAGAAGAGTATGCAAAATCAGGTGAAGAACTTGAGGAGATAAGTAGTCAGCAGATTATAGATCCTGTAGAAACAGAAGTGAATGATGTAGATGGGGAAGAGAGCGATTTTAATTTCTGATATCCTTCATTGCCCAATTAGTGCGCGAAGATTCCGAGAGAGCACAGGGACATAATAGGATGCATGCTCTGGTATGAACATCTTGGTTTTCTTAGACAATGAAGCAATCTGATCATCGGTAGGGTTTCCTTCTAGAAGCGCCTTTGTTTCCTCTTCTGAAACATCTTCGAGTGTCTGGGTCAGTTTAACAACCTCATTGTTGGCAGGACAAATCAATTGACATTTCATGCACCCCATCAAAGCATTATGGGATTCGGGATTTATCCACCAAGGAAATTCACCTGGAATCTCATTGTACAGTGGAATGCATTTCTCGATGTCAATCACAAAGTTCTCATCATTGATACTTCCCGTTGGACAGTTATTCTGACATATCTTGCACTTCTCACAAGAGTCCATTATCTTGGCTTCAATCCAATTATCTTCTTCGAATTCAAAATCAGTGAAGAAGGCATGTAGTCTTACAAAACTTCCAAATCCATCGACATAGCAAAGATTGTTTCTACCGTACCTACCTAGACCAGATCGCACGGCCAGTCGCTTAAGGAGCACACTTGTCTTTGCATTCTCAATACGATATCCATTATGCCCAATAATTTGATTCTTAATGGTATTCTTCAGGTGTTCCTCAGTAATGCCATCTTCATAGTAGTGTGGAACTAGAATTTGATGGGATTCACCATTGTAATGGAAGTTGGCAGTCAAGAGAGGTGTGAATACTGCTATGATAACAATCGATTTTGCGTCGAGAAAGGAAGCTGGTAGTTCGTGTGTGTTGGTGCCAACGTACGACCTAAACACCGTATTATGACTAATCTTGCCTGCAGTATCAAGCACTTCGAAATCATCCTGAAGCTCATGAAGGTGTTTAGTGCATAATATTTGATACTTGAAGAGCGAACTAGGTAGCTCATCTCCTTTCATTGGTTCCCATGTATTATTGGCCACGATTGAATACCTCTGTTAATGCACGATGATGCAGTGTGTTACGACGCATATCATTTTGCATTTTTTGGCCATTTCCCCTTATTCAATGACAGTATTTGCGTAATAGGCGGCAAATCCTAGGGCAACCTTTGTATTTCCAGATTGGCAGGGGGTATGAAGTTTGTGATATAGGAGAACTACTCATATCACTAGTAAACGATTAGATTGATGAAGTTGAGAATGGGTTAGAAAAATGGATAAGCTAATAAACAGCTATTCATCATCGACGCCAGCCACAGAAAACTAATGGCCTGAGTGGTGTAATGGCAGCATAGAGGATTGTGGCTCCTCTGACGGGGGTTCGATTCCCCCTTCGGGCCCCATTTCCGTTTTCCTTTGTCTTTTGCACTTCTGAGAGCCACAATCCCTTACGACCTGTTTCTTCAGCACAGATGTGAGTGAACATCAAATGATAGAAACTTCTGTGTTCTGCCCCTCTCTTGCCAGTGTCACCACATCGCAAATTCGGGTAGAATTTGCAAAGAGCAAGAGCATTGTCTGTCATCATTGAGATGGAATCCCTCCTACAGACCTGGCTTCTTTCTCCTGTACTGATGCCGGTTCATCACTTCCAGCAACAGCGAGAGTTTCCACAGTTCTTCCCACGGCAGGGTCATCATCACTCCTACCAGCACCATCACTGAAGCTGGCAAGGCTC